>JAFGTJ010000372.1 GCA_016934195.1 Anaerolineae bacterium
AACTGGATCACGGCGCGGACGGTTTGGGGGTAATCGGAAGTATTCGACATGCACTATCCCAATAGCCAGAGTAAACGGACGGAAAGACGGCGCGCCGCTGGACAAAATCATGCCCCGCCACACGCTCGAAAAACACGGTATCATCGCCCACAGCGGCCAGCCCGTCCGCCCAGGCGCGAGCATTGCGCAGAAAACCGGGTTCCAGCGTGCCCACCATGACATGGACGCGCAACAGTTTTCCGCATAGGAAATTATGCCTCGCCCGCCAATAGGACGCGAGCCTGGGCCGCATCCCGCCGGATTTGCGCGACCAGCGCGTCGATACCGTCAAAACGCTGTTCGTCCCGCAGCCGCACCACGAACTCGAAGGCCAGCGTTTCGCCGTATATGCTCCGGTCGAAGTCCAGCAGGTGCGCTTCCATGCGGACGATACCACCGTCGAAGGTCGGGCGGCGGCCCAGGTTGGCAACCGCCATATGAACCTCGTCACCCAGCCGCGCCCAGCCCGCGTACACGCCGTTTTTGGGCAGAATTTGCTGGTCCCAGAGGTCCATATTCGCCGTCGGGAAACCAATCGTCCGGCCCCGGCCATCACCGCGCACCACTTCGCCCACCAGCCGATACGGGCGTCCGAGCCAAAAGGTGGCCCGCGTGATATCGCCCGTATTCAGCGCCTCTCGAATACCGCTGCTGCTGATGGTCCGGCCACTCGAATCATTGGTCAGCAGGTCCACCGCGCGCAGCGTGAACCCCTTCGCCGCGCCCTGTTCGCGCAGAAAATCGATATTGCCTTCGCGCTTGTGGCCCAACGCGAAATCCGTCCCGACCCACAATTCGCGCAGCTTGAGGTATGTCAGCAGGCGATCCACAAAGTCGGCGGCGCGCACCTGCCGCACCGAGTCGTTAAACGGGTGCGTGACGACGCATTCCACGCCCAGATTGTGAAACAACCGGGCGCGCTGTTCCGGCGTGGTGAGATAATAGCGGCCCGCTGCGCGGCCCAGCACAATGTCGGGATGCGGGAAAAAAGTCAGCACGGTCGGGACGTACCCCTGCGCCCGCGCGGTATCCACCAGCCGCCGGATCAGGTGTTGGTGGCCCCGGTGTACGCCGTCAAACATCCCCACCGCCACAATCGTCGGGCCAGCGGGACTTGCGTCGGTCAGGTCGTAAACGTGCTGCATGTGTGTCCCTTCGTGGTTAGTTGGTGGTGATTGGTTGTGAGTTATACAACGCTCTCCCCTTCAAAGTTAGCAGATTCCGGGCGCGCGGGGTAATTAGCCTCACACCGCGAACACCTTCCCCGGCTTCCAGGACGCGCCGCGCCGTTCCAGGACGGCGATAAACTGTCCGCCCGGACCATACCCTCGCGCCAGATCACCCGCCTGATCACCGGCAGGAATTAGCCGCCCATGCCGGACGTGTTCGGCATCCTCGGCGGAAAGGTGGACGGCGGGCGCGTCCGCCAGCGCCAGATCGGGCGGCAGCAGGTGATCGGACCACGTCCCGGCCTCGAACGCCGCCGCGAGCGTATCCCATATTACCGCGTCCGCGACGGTAAACGATCCGCTGGCGGACCGTTCCAGCGCGGCCAGGTGCGCGCCCACGCCGAGCGCCTGCCCCCAATCGTGGGCCAGGCTGCGAATATACGTTCCCGGTGAACAGCCGATTTCCAGATCGGCAAACGGCGGCTCCCAGACGATCAGGTCCAGGCGGTGAATCGTCACAGCCCGCGCCGGACGCTCGACTTCCTGCCCGGCGCGCGCCAGTTCATACAGTTTCTTGCCGCCCTGTTTGATGGCGCTGTACATCGGCGGGACCTGCTGAATGTCGCCGCGAAAAGCGTCCAGCGCCGCCCGCGCCACGTCCTGATCGACCGGATCGCCGGACTGCGCCACAATCTCGCCTTCCGCGTCGTAAGTATCCGTTTCGACGCCGAGCCGCACGCGGGCGCGGTAGGTTTTGGGCGAATCCATGACGTATTCGCTCAGGCGCGTGGCCGGTCCCAGACACAGCACCAGCACGCCGGTCGCCATCGGATCGAGCGTCCCGGCATGGCCGACCTTTTTGATCCGCGCGCCGCGCCGTACCCGCGCCACGATATCGTGGCTGGTCGGGCCGGACGGTTTGTTGATGTTCAGCAGGCCGAAGATGGTCATGGTGTTGTTAGCCCCTCCCTAAATCCCTCCCCGCAAGCGGAAAGGGACTTAGCACCGCAAGTCCTGTTTTTCTCCCCCTCTCCGCGTGTGGCGGCGCAACCGGCGGTTGCGTCGGGGTCGGGGGGTGAGGTGAACGGTGACTATTTCACCAACGGACTGCCGCGCTGCACCTCGTCCTTGAGCATGGCGATCACGCGGGGGACCAGCGTCTCCAACGGTTCCTGGACCGTCGCGCCGGACGCCAGCATATGCCCGCCGCCGCCCAGTTCAACCGCCACCGTCGCCGTATCAAATCCCGGCACGGCGCGGAACCCGATCTCGATCCCGCTGCCGTTGCGCTTCTGCTTGAACACGGCGGAAATGTACGCTTCCTCGGTCTGCACCAACCGGCTGACCAGTCCTGCGTCGTCGTCGATAGGATAGTCGGCCTGATGATACAGGTCATGCGTGATCACGGCCCAGATGACGTGATCCTCTAACTGCACGGTCGGCAGCACCGCCGCCGTCAGGCGCAGCGCCGCGTAGGTCGAACGGTTGACGGTCTGCTGCACGATCTCGGACAACGGCGCGCCCAGGTTCATGAAGCGCTGCACTTTGCCGAACGTGTCGGCGGTGACGTTATTGGTACGGAAACACAGCGTATCCGTCACAATGCCGGTCAGCAGGCAAAACGCCGTTCTCGGCTCAATTTCCACGCCGAGATAATCCAGCCAATCGAGCACGCCTTCCGCCGCCGCGACCGTCGCCGGATCGACCAGATTGGCATCCCCAAACAGCGTATTGGTGCGGTGATGGTCCAGGTTGATCAGCGGGACGCCGTGCTGCTGCCGGTGCTGCAACGCCACCTGCCCGACCTTCCCCATACGCGGTTCGTCGCCGCAGTCCACCGCGATCACGAGATCGATGGCCTGTTCAGCCAGTTGATCGGCCCGCAGTTCGGCGTAGGCGTCGGGCGAACCGGGGATAAAGGCCAGATCGTCCGGCGTGCCGCCGTCCACCGCCGTGATAACGGTTTTGCCCATGCCGCGCAGCGCGTGCGCCAATCCCATCATCGAGCCGATGGCGTCCCCGTCCGGCCCGACGTGCGTCAGGACCAGGATACGCCCGGCCT
>JAFGTJ010000373.1 GCA_016934195.1 Anaerolineae bacterium
TGGAGGCGCAACCTGCGGTTGCGTCGGGGCCGGGGGGTGAGGCCGTTTGTTACGCACGCGCCGCAAATCAGCAACGGGTTGTTCGTGAACCCCCAAATTGCGCAACTGTCGCAAAATCGCACGCCAGCATATACTAAGCGATTACAAACCCGACTGCAACCAGGCATTAACAGGCATTAAGGGGAAACAACATGGGGCTGCCAATCTATATCCTGGATAAAGACGCCGCTGTTGGACGCTGGTTACTGGACCATCTCAAGGAAATCGACATTACCGCCCATTGGGTCCCGACTGCCGCCGATCTCCTGGCCGAAGCTGAAATGCGCGCGCCGGTCCTGTGCCTGGTCGCGCTGCGTCCACCGGTCGGCCAGGCCCTCACCCTGCTCGCCAGCCTGACGCAAGAACCGCGCTTCGCCCCGACATCGTTCATCCTGATGGGACCGACCCAGTACAAACACGCCGCATTCGAGGCCGGGGCCGACGATTACCTGACCACCCCGCCGGACGTGATCGAACTGCGCAAGCGCGTGCGCCTGTACCTGGACCGGGCCGAACTCAAGGCGCGTCTGCGGGCCGAACCGTTAAGCGACCCGGCATCCACCGCGCCGGTCCAGGACACCCCGCTCGCCCTGCCGGACGCGGCGAGCGCCCGGATTGACCGGCTGCAAGAAGAATGCTCCCTGCTCAAACAGGTCCTGGAACACGCGGGGGAAGCGGTGGCATTGGTCAGCCTGAACGGAACAATCCAATATGCCAACCCGGTGTGGTGCCAGTTGATGAACTACACCCCGGCGTCCAGCATCGGAGCAGCGATGGAATGGCCGCCCCGCGTGGAAAATCCCGCCGTTGCCCAGAAGCTCGCCGCCGCGCTGCACCACCGGACCCCCTGGCACGGCGAACTCCAATATACCGGCCCGGACAACCGCATCCTGGACGTATCGGCCACCATCACGCCCGTATTCGATGCGACCCGCGCCCTGATCGGCCATGTGATCATCCAGCGCGATATCGGCCCGCGCCGCGCCCTGGACGCGCTCAAAGCCCAATTCCTGGCCGATGCCGCGTTCCAGATGCGCACGCCCGTCACCAATGTCAAGATGCGGCAGTATTTGCTGCGGCAGGCTCCGCCCGACCAGCACGAAACCCACCTCGCCGCGCTCGACCGCGAAATTGAGCGGCTTTCGCTGATGATTGATGCCATGCTGGAACTGGCGCGCATGGATGCCGGACTGATCCAGATGCAGCCCGAATCCACCGACCTGAACCGGCTGGCCGCCGATGCGGTGGTGCGTTATGGTCCGGCAGCTCAGGAACGGGGAATCGCGTTGAACATGACCCGGCTGGAAACACTGCCCGCCGTCGTCGTGGACCCGGTGTACATTGCGCGCGTGTTGGGGATTCTGATCGATAATGCGTTCCAGCACATGGCCGAGGGCGGTCGTCTTGACCTGCGCCTGGGGCAAGAATTCTGGACCGGCGGCTCTTTTGCGACCCTCAGCGTGCAGGATACCGGCACCGGCATTGACCCGGATGACCAGGAACACATTTTCGAGCGCTTTTTCCGCAGCCAGTCCACCCGCGACAGCGGCGTGCGCGGCGGCGGGTTAGGATTGGCGCTGGCCCGCGAAATCATGAACCGGCACGACGGCGACATCATCGTCGAGAGTGTCGTGGGTCAGGGCAGCACCTTTACGCTCTGGCTGCCCATTCACACGCTGGATGGGCAGGGATAAGCCTACTCGTTGCCGTCAAACACGTAGGTGCAGGCTTCTTCGTCTTCGTGCCGCCAATGCACCCGCTGGGGTGGAGAGCCGATCAATCCTTCGATCAGCTTTTCATCCAACCGGCACAGGTCGTGGTTGCCGCATGACATTTGTTCGTAGGGGCAGTTGTGGACGGTCAGCACATGCCCGTTGCCATTTTCGTGCCAGGTCGCGTTATAGCCGCGACTATTCAGGTACGTGACGGCGTGATCCAGCCGGACGGGCAGCGGACCATCGGGCATCATCGCGTCTTCGACCATCGTGTGCGCGACACCTTCCAGCACCCGCTTGACTTCGGCGGGCGACATGCGGGCTTTCAACTCGTCCAACAGGCCGGTTGCCAGCCCCTGGTAATTATTGGGAAAGTGATCCGCCGCGCGTTCGGTCAGGGTATACACGTACTGGGGACGTCCAGGCGCGCTGCGACGGCGAACGGCAGGCGCAGCCACCAACGCATCACCCCGCAGAATTTCGAGGTGGTGGCGCACGGTTACAGCCGTGATTTTGCCGATTCGTTCGCTGAGCGCGGTTACAATTTCGTCGATAGTGGCTTCTTTGCGCTCTTTGAGAATTTCGAGGATATGGCGTCTGGTTTGCTGCATTGGTATTTGACCTACCTTGTCCTGTTTGGATATTTACAATATTGGTGATAATTTTCAAAAATCTTATCACGCCGCTTCTGGTATTGTCAAATGACAAGCGACAGTCGAACACGGGCCGATCAGCACTTCCTGATCACCGGCTGTAATATATCAAATTTCTGGTTAATGGAGCAGAGTTTAACATGCGTTTAGCCGCTTATTTACTACTGTTGGTAGCCGTAACGTTTACTCTTTTCACAATGCCGCAAACTGGATACGCCGCACAGCCCGGCCCTATCTTTGACCCGGCGCTGCTCGCGGCTCAACAATACCTGGACGCCGTATTGCGCCAGGACTACGACGCCGCTGCCGCCCTGCTGTGTTCCGCCGAACGGGACGATCTGGACGCCGCCGCGTTCCAGGCGCAGGTGGACCGGATTCACGCCGAAGCGTTCACGGCGGACGGGGAAGACCTGCGTTTTTCCCTGCTGCGGCGCGGCACCAACTGGGCGCAGGTCAGCGTGACCGGCGAGATTCTGGTTTACGCGGATCAGGACACCGGCCTGAGCGAACCGCAAACCGTCACCCCGGCGGAGATCGGATTGGCGGTGGTCTGGCCGGTGCTGGAAAATTCCGACAGCGACATGACCAGCGACGATCTCGACGGCGCGCCCTGGACCGTCTGCACGCGGCCCCCGGCCATCGCCCTGCCCTACCTGGAACCGGACCTGATCGCCCAACTGTTCCTGGAAGCGGCTTTCGGCGGCGACTACGCCAGCGCGCGCGCGCTGGTCTGCCGGGCACAGGCGGGCGTTTTCACCGAAGCGAACTACGCCGCCACCTTCCAGGACTACATCGACGGCACGATCACGGTACGGTTTGACGAGGTGGTATTCGTGATCACCGGGCAGGACGACGACTCCACAACCGCCACCGTCCGTTTGACCGGCGCGCTGATCCTGACGCAGGACGACTGGCCCGGCGATTTGCGCGTCCCGGCGGAACAGTTCAACGCCGTTCCGCTGATCTTTGAGGACGGCTGGAAAGTGTGCCAGGTGGAGTAAGTTTTTGGGTTTTTGGTTTCTGGTTTTTAGTTATTGGTTGTTAGTAAAAACCCTTCGCCCACCATCGCGCCGGATGCCAGGAGAGCCAATGCCGGATTATTCACAAAATGACAGAGCAACATGACAGAGCAACAGATCATTACCGCACTTCAAGTATCTTTTGCATCCAAAATAGGACCGAACAGCCAGGAATCAACTAAAAACTGAAAACCAACAACCAATAACTAACAACTGTTTGAAAGCTAAGCCCGCCTGGGCTACACTTAGGAGCGTTGCGAAAATAGAGCTGCTCACTGTTAAGGAGCAAAAGTGATGCCATTACGTGCCATCTATGCACTTGGTTTATTAGTAATTTCGCTGGGCGTTGTATTCGTCCTGGTGGGCGACGCCGGGGTCGAAACCAGCGTCTTCACCTCGGACCCCACGCTTACGCCACTGCCGCCCACGCCCACCCCGGAACCGGTCGGTTCCTCCGACAAGTGGACCGAGGATGAAGCCAGTCCGGGCACCTGGACCTATGTGAGCGATGACGAAACGGTCCAGGCCACCATCACCGAGCAGGTGTTGTCACTGGCCGACGCCGCCACCTACCTCGGCGTGATGCCGCCCTCTGACGATGCCGCCGCGCCCACGCTGGACATGCTGAACCAGTTCTACGCCCAGTTTGAGGACGCGCTCACCCAACTGCCAGCCGGTCAGCCCGTCCCCTTTGAACTGGGTGAACCCGTGATCCGGCTGTTCGGCAGTGTGCCGGTCGCCTTATCGCGTCTGGTCATCGAACCGGGCGCGAACCCCAACTTCCTCAGCGGCCTCGATACCACCTTCGCCATGATCGAAGTGACCGACGGCACTGTGAGTTTCATCCAGCAGCAACTGCTCGGCCCAAAGAACGACGACATTTATGTCGATTTCGAGGCGTGGTTAACCACGAATGCGCCCGATCTCGCTGCCGGGGATGAGGCCGAATCCGAAGACACAGAAGACGCGGAAGACACCGGGGATACCGGGGATACCGGAGCAGACGACGCCGAGGCTGAAGATACCAGCGAAGATACCAGCGCCGAGTCTGAGGAACCCACCGAGGAACCCACCGAGGAACCCGCCGCAGACGCGGATACCAACGCGGACGAGGCGGACGAGGCGGACGAGGCGGACCAAACAGCAGACACCGACGCCGGAGATACTGACGCCGAGTCTGAGGAACCCA
>JAFGTJ010000374.1 GCA_016934195.1 Anaerolineae bacterium
AAAAACGGCCTCACCCCCTCATATCCCCGCGTATGCTACGCATACGACCTCCATCCGAGACGCTTTTCCTCGCTGACGCTCGTAAAAGCTATGGAGAGGGGGACTTGTCGAGGCACATGACACGCATCTCCCCCCCTCTCCAACCCAGTTGGAGAGGGGGCCGGGGGGTGAGGCCGTTTTGGGATGTCCACACCCGTATTCTACTTTCAACCGACAAAGATACACTACCTTCAACAGCACAGGTTGATGAGTCTCCGGCACGGTGGTAGACTCCACCCTGCTAAGGATGAGAGGATTCTACCGGGGTGTGGCATGTATACCAAATCCGCCGAATTGTATGATGCGATCTACAGCGAAAAAGACTACCAGGCCGAAGCACGCGCCATCAACCGGCTGATCTGGGAACATCGACGCAGCACCGGCAACCGGCTGTTGGACGTGGCGTGCGGCACCGCCAAGCACCTGGAATACCTGTCCCAACACCAATACAGCGTGCTCGGCGTGGATATCAGCCGGGAACTGCTGGCCGTCGCGCACCAGCGCTGCCCCGGCGTGGATTTTTACGTGGGGGATATGGTCGATTTTGACATGGGTTTTCAGGTGGACGCGCTGACATGCCTGTTTAGCGCGATTGGCTACGTGCGGACCTTCGAGCGGCTTCAGCAGGCCATCGGCAACATGGCGCGGCACCTGAAACCGGGCGGCGTGATGATCGTCGAACCCTGGTTCTCGCCCGATACGTGGACTCCCGGCACGCTGCACGCGACCGTAATCGACCGGCCCGATCTCAAAATCACGCGCATGACGATCAGCGACATGCAGGAACGCACCAGCATTAACGTCATGCACTATCTCGTCGGCACACCCGACGGAATTACCTATTTCACCGAACGGCACGAATTAGGATTATTCACCCATCACGAATACATGGACGCTTTCCGCCGCGCCAACCTGGATGTGATCCACGATCCCGACGGGCTGACCGGGCGCGGCCTGTATATTGGGCGCAACGCCCTGGAATAGACAGGTATATTTTCTTATGAGCTTTGAATCTCCCCGCAGACGGAGGCCGGTGACGTTTGGCGTGATCGGCGTCCTGGCTCTTGTATTGTGTCTGGCAGCAGTGATTTTTTTGGTCCTGGTGCTCCAGGATGATTCGGAATCGGGCGATGACGGCAACCGCATCGTGTACGGCCTGACGCTCAACCCGTCCGGCTTCGATCCGCACATCAACGCCTCCAACGAACTCGGCATCCCGTTTTTCTCGGTGTACGATACGCTGGTCTACCGTCACCCGCAGACGATGGAATTTGTGCCCGGTCTGGCCGAAGAATGGTCGATGGCCGATAACGGGCTGTCCTGGACGTTCCAACTCCGGCGGGACGTGACCTTCCACGACGGCGATCCGTTCAACGCCCAGGCCGTCGCCGTGAATTTGGACCGCATCACCAATCCCGATATCCCGTCGCAAAAGGCGCGCGGCCTGTTGGGGCCGTATACGGGCTATACCATCGTGGACGACTTCACCATCACGCTCGAACTGTCCGAACCCTACGCGCCACTGCTGGATGCGCTCAGCCAGGTGTATTTGGGTGTCGCCAGCCCCAAAGCGCTCAGCGAATACAGCAAAAACACCTACCAGTGGCACCAGGTCGGCACCGGCCCCTATCGCCTGGACGAAGTTGTCCCCGGCGATCACATCATCCTCAAACGCAATAAGGACTACGCCTGGGGACCGGTCTTTTACGCCCCGGCTTCTGACCAATCGCTGGATACCATCGAGTTCCGGTTTTATGAGGACGCACCGACGCGCAGCCTCGCGCTGGAAGATGATCAGGTCCAGGCCATCGGGGAACTGCTGCCCGCCGACGCCGAGCGCATGATCGGCAACCCGGCGCTGCGCGTGGTCCCGGTGCCCATTGCCGGAATGCCGCAGCAGTTCTTTTTCAACACGCAGCGCGCGCCCACCGATCAACTCGCCGTGCGGCAGGCGCTGCTATACGGCACCAACCGCACCGCGATAGCCAACGCCGTGTTTCAGGGCCAATCCCCGGTCGCCTACGGTCCGCTGACCTCGGTCACACCGTTTTATGACCCGGTGGTGGAAACCAAATATCCCTACGATCCCGATTTTGCGCGGAGCCTGCTGCAAGGCATCGGCTATCAGGACAGCGACGGCGACGGCATCCTGGAACGGGACGGCGAACCGCTCACGGTACGGATCACGTTCGCGCCCTGGAACCAGATGGTGGACGTGGCGCAGTTGATCCAGAGCCAATGGCGCGAACTGGGCATCGAGGCCGAACTGGACCTCGTATCCAACTTTCCCGACCTGATCGCGCGCGCCGATTCCGGCGAATACAACCTGATCGGGCGCTACGATTTCGGCGTGGACGCCAGCATCATCACCCCGTACTACCTGAGCGACGGGCTTAACAACTGGTCTGGTTACAGCGACGGAGAACTGGACGACTGGCTGCGCGAAGCGGTGCGCCAACCCGATCCCGCTATGCGGGCACAGTTGTACAAATCGGTGCAGGGGCGCATCATGGATGAAGCGGTGATCCTGCCCATCCGGGAATATGTCAATCTGAACGGCACCACCGCCCGGCTGGATGGCGTAATTTTCAGCGGGCAGGGATGGTGGCCGCTGCTGCGGAATTTCCAGTTAACGCAGTGATCCCGATTCTCGTACAGCGACTGGGCGCGGCGCTGGTCGTGGCATGGCTGGCGCTGACGCTGGTCTTCGTGGCGCTGCGCTGGATTCCGGGTGACGCGGTGGACGCAACCCTAGCGCGCGGCATCACGTCCGAGGCCGATATCGCGGCGCGGCGGGACGCGCTCGGCCTCAATGATCCGATTCCCCGGCAGTATTTCGATTACCTGGGCGGCGTGCTGCATGGCGACTGGGGCGAATCGCTGGTCTACGGCCAGCCGGTGACGGACATTATCGCGCAAAATATCGGGCCAACGGCGGCATTGGCGCTCGGCGCGCTGCTGCTCGGCTCGACGCTCGGCATCACGCTCGGCATCCTGGCGGGACTGTCCCACTGGCCGCCACTGCGCTACGGCGCGGAGGCGGCGGCATCCCTGGCGCTGGCAACCCCCGTTTACTGGACGGCTACGCTTGCCATTTACTTGTTTTCGGTGCAGTTCGACCTGCTACCCGGTGTCGGCGCGTCCGGCGCGCGGAATCTGGTCCTGCCGGTATTGGTGCTCGGTTTCCACACGGCGGGCAGCATCGCGCATGTGACCGCCAGCGCCGTCAAGGAGACCGCCCAGGGTGATTTTGTCCGCACCGCGCGCGCCAAAGGACTCCCCACGCCGGACGTGCTGGACCACATTTTGCGCGTCGGGCTGCTACCGGTCGTGGCCGTGATCGCGCTGCAATTCGGTTTCCTGCTGGGCGGGACCGTGATCACCGAAACGATCTTCGCGCGACGTGGATTGGGGCGCGTGCTGCTCCGGGCCATTTCTGACCGCGACTACCCGGTGATCCAGGGCGTGATCGTGCTTTCCGCGCTGGCCTACAGCCTGATCAATGCGCTGGCCGATGTGCTGTATACCTGGATCGACCCGCGTATCAATTCCCACACGGAGGGGCGGTGATGGGTTGCTCCTGCATGTGGTTAGCCTCACCCCTAAATCCCCTCTCCATGTTATGGAGAGGCGACTTAACACTGCGGCATTCTCCCCCTCTCCATAGCGCAGTGTCATGGAGAGGAGGCCGGGGGGTGAGGCTAACATTCGCACCGGGGAAAAGGTCATGACCCGCCCCCGTACCCACCCTATTCGCCGCTACCGCCGCCGGGCGCTCGCGCTGGCCCTGCTGGGCGGGATCGCCGGGCTGACGCTGCTGGCTCCCTGGCTGGCAACCGCCGATCCGCGCCACGCAGTCCCGGCGGACCAGTGGTTAGCGCCTTCGGCTGCACATCCCTTCGGCACCGATCACCTGGGCCGCGACGTGTTCAGCCGCGTACTGTACGGTGGGCGGCAAACGCTCGCTATGGGACTGCTGGCGCTGGGTATCACGCTCGGACCGGGGTTAGTCATGGGACTGGTCGCCGGGTACGCGGGCCGGTGGGTGGACCGAGCGCTCATGACGGTCATGGACGCACTGCTGGCAATACCGAGCCTGCTGCTGGCCCTGGCCCTGATCGTGGTTCTAGGGTCCGGCACGACTCAGGCGGCGCTGGCGGTCGGCATCGCCGGGATTCCGGTCTATGCGCGCGTCACGCGGGCGGCAGCGTTAGAAGCGCGCGCCCTGCCCCACATCGAGGCGGCGCGGTCGATTGGCGTGCGCCCGGTTGGAATCCTGGGGCGGCACATCCTGCCCGTGATCCGGCCCGTGCTGCTGTCCTTCGCGGGCGTGACGTTCGGATGGGCGCTGCTGAACGGGGCGGCGCTGATGTTCCTGGGCTACGGCGGTGACATCGCCGCGCCAGACTGGGGCGTGATGCTGGCCGGGGCGCGGGAAGCATTCCGATCCGCGCCCTGGGCGGCGGTTGCTCCGGGAGTCGCGCTCAGCCTGACAGTGTTCGCGACCAACCTGCTTGCCAGCAGCTTTAATGGTTCCCGCGCCTCTAAATAGAGTATACTTGTCTCGAAACATCTATAGAAATTTAGGCTATTTTCCAATGCGCCGGGCACTCGTAATCCTGCTGATCCTCAGCGTGCTGATACCACTGTCTGCCATGCCGCCGCCAGCGGACGCCCTATCTTTACGTCCCGCACCGCAGCGAAACATCAACCGGCAGATCGACGATATCATCGCCTCGCTGACTCCCGAAGAACGGGTCGGCCAGTTGGTGATGGTTACGTTCGAGGGCACCTATCTCGGCCCGGACAGCGCCATCGCCCAACTGGTCAGCGAGTACAACATCGGCGGCGTGATGCTGCTGGCCGAACAGGACAACATCAACGGCCAGATCAACACGCCGCGACTGGTGCAATCGCTGACCGACGATCTGCAACGATTGGCGCACGATGCAGCGGTCGCCACGCAGGAAAATCGCGCCAATCCCCGCGAGTACGTGCCGCTGTTCATCGCCACCACTCACAGCGGCAACGGTCAACCGGGCACCCAGATCGCCTGGGGCACGACACCGCTGCCGAGTCAAATGGCGCTCGGTGCCACCTGGGAACCGGATTACGCCCGGCAGACCGGCCAGATCGCGGGCCGCGAACTCAGCGCGATGGGCATCAACATGCTGTTCGGTCCCGCGCTCGATGTGCCGCCCCAAACCCAGGCGGAACGCACGCTCGACCTGGGCGTGAACGTCTTCGGCGGCGAGCCGTACTGGGTGGGCCGAATGGGACAGGAATACATTACCGGCGTGCATGAAGGCAGCCATGACCGGATCGCCGTCATCGCCCAACACTTCCCCGGCCTGGGCTTCGCCGATACACAGCCCGACCTGGAAGTCCCGGTCGTGCCGCGCTCGATTGAGGAACTGCGCGCCTTTGACCTGGTGCCCTTCTTCGCCGTGACAGGGGAAGCCGGGGACTCGTTGGCGCGCGCCGATGGCCTCCAATGTGCCAATATCCGCTACCAGGGCCAGAACGCGCGCTCGATCACGCGCCCGGTGTGCGTCGATGAACAGGCCGCCGGGCAGTTGCTCGCATCAAGCGATCTGCGCGACTGGCGCGACACCGGCCTGATGGTCAGCAGCACGCTCGGCACGTCTGCCATCCGTCGCTATTACAACATTACGCCCTTCCCCCACCGCCAGATCGCGCGCGAAGCGTTTGTGGCAGGCAACGATCTGCTGTTTTTGCACAACTTCGGTCCCGAACCCGGCGCGGACCAGATCGCCAATGTGATCGACGTGATCGAGTTTTTTGCGGAAGGCTACGAGGACGACCCGGTCTTCCGCACCCGCGTAGATCGCTCGCTCAAGCGTATTTTGCGGCTCAAGCTGGACCTGTACGACGGCGACCTGTCACTGGACAACGTGCGCCAGCCGGTCAACGATATCGACACGGTGGGCGGGGCCAGCGTTCCTCTCTACACCATCGCGCAGAGCAGCGTCACCCTGATCGCCCCACCGACCAATACGCTGCCCGCGCCTCCGGCCCGCGATGACACTATCGTGATTTTTACCGACGTGCGCCTGATCCAGCAGTGCTCCTACTGCGCCCAATACGCGATGGTAGACTTTAACGCGCTGGAACGCGCCATCGAGCGGTTGTACGGGCCGTATGCGGGCGCGCAAATCCGCCCGGAGCGCGTGACCAGTTTTTCGCTCAACCAACTGCGCTTCTACCTGGACGGTGATATTGCCAATGCAAACGAAAGCCAGTTCAGGATGGTGCAGCGTATCGGGGAAGCGCTGCGCGAGGTGGATTGGGTTGTCTTCCTGATACTGGACTCCTCGCCGGAAGTGGAAGCCTCGACCGTGCTGCACGAACTGCTGGACAGCGAATCCCGGCCATTCGAGGGGGCGCACCTGATCGTGTTTGCCCTGGGCGCGCCGACCACCCTGTCTTCGACGCAGATCAGCAAACTGACCGCCTATTTTGCCCTTTACAGCCACACGCCGCCCTTCATTGACACGGCGGCGCGCGCGCTGTTCCAGGAAACCAGCATTACCGGCCTGCTGCCGATCAGTCTTCCGGCCACCGGCTACGATATCCTGGAACGCACCGCGCCCGATCCCGCGCAGACGATCCGCCTGCGCGTCGCCGCGATCAATGACCAGCCGGTCGCCGCCGTGTCAAGCGATATCGTCACCGTGCGACCGGGCGAAGCCTTGATCCTGCAATCCGATCCGCTGCTGGATCACAACGGGCATTCCGTGCCGGACAACACGCCGGTCGAATTCCGGCTAACGTTCGTGACTGACAACCTGCAAACCCGCCAGCCGACCGTCACCCGCGACGGCGTGGCCCGCATCACCTTCACGCCCACACGGACCGGGCGAATCCAGGTCACGGCGCACAGCGAGGACGCCACCCGCTCCGCCACCTTGCAGATCGTGGTGGTAGACGATGATACCGCCGCCGCCAGCACCCTCACCACCCAGGCCCAACCGACTCCAGATCGCGTCTCACCGGATGCCAGCCCTGATCTCGCGCTGGACCCGTCCGGGCTGAACGCGCCGCCCGATCAGGCCGACTCCGCACCCGGCAGCGACTCCGCGCCGAGTACCACAGACTCCGCCGCCGGTACGTCCACCGGAGACGACTCAGGCGCGCGGCGGCTGGACCTGCTCGATCTAATGATCGCGCTGGTAGGCCTTAGCGTGATGGGTGCATTGGGATTTTCCGCCGGGGTCTGGACCACTTACACCACGACCGGCGGCCTGCGCGTCGTGTTGGGGAGCTTTGTGGCAGGCCTGACCGGATACATCTATTACGGGCTGAATGCACCGGGGACCGGGCAAATCCATGCCCGTTTGGACGATCTGGCTCCGCTGATCACCACGTTGGGCGCGGGACTGGTCGGTTTGGTGTATACATGGTTGGCGCTGCGCGTCTCCCGGCGATAAAACGCAACCGGCTGCACTCTACCTTACCAGCGTCACCAGGAGCGCCACCACCAGCAGCAGTCCCGCCAGCACCGCCAGCGCGATATTGCCCTGGGCCAGTGCGGTATCACGCTCCGCACCGGATTCACCTAAATCAGCCCGGCGCAGCCCTGACTCGGCACGGCGCGGCGGCAGCGTCCCCTCGCCCAACACCGCCTCGCTGAATGTCTCTACATCCGGCGGGCGGTCATCGGGGTGCATGGACATCGCCCACAACACAGCCCGCGCCGTCCGGTCACTGATGGCCGGGTTGATAGCGCGGGGATCGCGCAGCGCGCGCGGCGTCAGAAAGCGCTGTTTGGCTTCAGGGGGCGGTGTGCTGGTCAGCAGGTGGTACAAAGTCGCGCCCAGGGCATACAAATCGCTGCGGGCGTCAGTATGGCCCATATCGCCGCCGTACTGCTCTAACGGGGTATAAAGCGCCGTTCCCCGCCCCTGCACGACCGTGATCGTGCGTGCATCGTCGGTGGACATCAACTTGACGAGACCAAAATCCACCAGTTTAATAAGACCGTCCGGCGTGAGCTTGATGTTGGCGGGCTTGATGTCGCGGTGCAGTACGGGCGGGTCCTGGGCATGGAGGTAACACAGCGCGGCGGTTAACTGCCGTGTCCAGTCGAGCACCTGCCCTTCCGGAATAAATTCGCCCCGGCGTACCGCTTGCTCAATGGTCTGCCGCAAATCAACACCCGGCACGAAGTCCATTACTAAAAAATCGCGGTCGTCCTCCGCGAAGAAATCCGAGACTTTGGGCAAATTGGGATGGTCCAGGCGGGCAAGCGTGCTGGCTTCGCGCTGAAACTGCATCCGGTCCTGCTGGCGCTGATCCGGCGGATCGTAGGGATTGGGCTGAATATCCTTGATCGCGGTGAGGCGGCCTTCCAACCGGAGATCGGAAGCCTGGTAGATGCAGCCCATCCCACCCTGTCCAATGATCTCCACGATCCGGTAGCGGTTGCGCAACATATCGCCGGGTTTGAGATAGGTCATGACGTTCTTTTCGGCCTGCCGCCTGCTGTTTGCCTAGTGTTATGATAAGATCACCTGTACAATTATGCACGGTCGATAGTCTGGCGTCCACTCTGGCCGGGCGCGCATTTATTCGGTGATTCGTTTTTAGTTTTGGGCTTTTAGTAAGGAAGAGAACCATGTTAGATGCAGCCGATAAGCCGGTGCTCATTATTCAGGAAGGCGAAAAAGCGGGGCAGCGCTGGACTCTCCGTGAAAACGAACTGATTTTGGGACGCGGGGCGGAGTGTGGGCTGGTGCTGCCCGAACGACAAGTCTCGCGTGAGCATATCCGCATTTTTGAGGACAACGGATCGTATTTCCTGGAAGACCTGGACAGCAAAAACGGCACCTGGGTCAACGGAAAACAGGTCCAGAACGCGATTGTGCCGCTAAGCGATGGCGACGAAATCCAGATCGCGCTGGCCGTTAAGCTCACGTTCGTGGGATCGGATTCTACCGCGCCGCTGCTGGTCGATGAACTACCGGGAACAACGCTCGGTACGCTGCGACTCAACCGCGACTCGCGGCGCGTGTTCATCGGCCATATGGAAGTCGATCCGCCGCTCAGCCTGCCCCAGTACCGTCTGTTGGAACTGCTGTATGATGGCGCGGGGGCCGTTTGCACCCGTGACGAAGTGATCGAAGCGGTCTGGCCGGATGCGGTCGGGGAAGGCGTCAGTGAGCAGGCTATCGACGCGCTGGTGCGCCGCCTGCGCGACCGGCTGGCCGAAGTGGACGACGAGCACCAGTACATCGTCACGGTGCGCGGGCACGGATTTAGGCTGGATAATCC
>JAFGTJ010000375.1 GCA_016934195.1 Anaerolineae bacterium
TCATGTGAACACGCTTGAAGGGTTGTGGACTTCCGTGCGTAATTTTCTCCGCCCGTTTTGGGGCGTGCATAAGAAATATCTGGTGGGCTATGTAGCGATGAGCGAATTTCACATCAATCTCAAACGTATCATGCCCGATTTCGTCGCTATGTTAGTTCGTTCGCATTTGTTTTTAACATGAGTCAATGGGATTTGTCTTCAGAAGCATACCGTTTCACGGGTTATATTTTGCATCTATATTGATGCATACCCTCACTTAGATATCAAAGGGAATCGAATGCCTATCAAAACCGTCAACGGGGTAGACCTGTACTACGAACTGCACGGCAGCGGCGACGAGGTAGTGGTGCTGAATAACGGCGTGATCGCCAATACCGCGTCCTGGGTGTACCAGCGGACCGCGTTGGAGCCGCACTACCAACTATTGCTATACGACATGCGCGGGCAGGGGAAATCGCAAAAATGGACCGAAGGCGATCCCGGCTACACCTGGGATACGCACGCCGATGATCTGGCCGCGCTGCTGGATGCGCTGGACATCGAGTCGGCCCATATCGGCGGGATTTCCTACGGCGGCGAGTTAACGCTGGTCTTCGCGCTGCGCTACCCGGATCGCTGCCGCAAGCTGATCGTGGCCGACGCGGTGAGTTATGTCGCGCCGCAGTTGGACGCCATCGTCGATAGCTGGGCCAGGATCGCGGCATTGGGCGATCACGAGTTGTTTTACCGGACAACGTGGTACTGGAATTTCAGCGAGGCGTTTTTTGCGGAAAAATACGAATTCCTGCAAAGCCGCATCAGCGCGGCGGGCGCGCTGGATTTGCCGTCGGTCGAGCAGTTGTGCCACTGCTTCCTGACGCTGGACATCACCGACCGCCTGGATACGATCCAGCATCCGGCCTGTGTAATCGTGGGCGAACGCGATATTCTCAAACCGCCGCACTATTCCCGCACCATCGCGGACCGCATTCCCAACGCCGTGCTGCATGTGTTACCCGGCGCGGGCCATGCGTCGTTCTGGGAATATCCCGACGAGTTCAACCGGATCATGCTGGATTTTTTGCGGGGTTAGGACGGTTATTCCATCACGCGCAGGGTGGAGGGCACGTCCATCTGGGCCATCTTACGCATGGTGAACAGCGACGCGAGTGCCACCACGATCACGCCCATGATCACCGCCGTGATCACGGTTGTGGGCGACAGCATCACTTCGAACCGGAGTTCGGGCATGATCTCCGGCATTCGCGTGGTCATAAACCAGTACACGACCAACGATCCCAGGCCCGTCCCGGCCAGCGTACCGATCACGCCCATGATACCGTTCTCAATCATTGCCATGCGGGTTACGGTGCGTACCGGCAGACCGAACGCGAACATGGTGGCAACCTCGCGCTCACGCTCGTTCAGGCTGATGTTGGCGGAATTGAACGCGATCAGGAAGGCCAACACGAACACGCCGATCTGCACGCCAGACAGAAACGTGATCACCTCGTCCAGTGCCGATTGGTTGGATGACACTGCATCGGAAACCGAGATCACCGACGCGACGGTTGGCGCGGCGAATAACGCTTTTTTGGACTCATTCAGGCTGACGCCCGCTGCCGGGGAAACATGCAGCAGATTCGCCATATTCGCCAGCCCCATCAGCCCGGCCTGATCGTGATCCAGGTACACAAACATGCGCCAGGGATCGGCGTGCAGCCCGGCGATCACGACCTCGGTCTGGACGATCTGGAACTCAAATAATCCCTCGCGGCGGGGATGTTCCAGCAGGAGCGTATCACCCACGTTTAGACCCAGGTCCAGCGCGGCCCCTTCCGCCAGTAAAACACCGGGCGGATTGCCTGATCCGGTAGGGCGCTGACCCTCGGTGATAGTGGGCGTCCACAGCGTATTATCCAGGTCCAGCACTTCAACCCTCACGTTAAAATCGGCATTCTCACTGATTGCGCGACCGGGCAGCCGGAGCGCTGGTTCTGCCATCGACAGCACTGCCGCGCCCGTGATATCCGTCACCTGCGACGATTCCACCGGGTAAAGGCCGTTCAGCGTGACGGTCTGGCGGTCGGGGTGATTCTGAAATGCCTCGTCTTCAATGTTGATGACGGTATAGTTCGTGCTGTCCAGAATACCTACCAGCCCGATTAACGTCGTAATCGCCGCCGCGATTCCCAGCGCAGTAATCAGCGTGCGGCGCGGGGCGCGCAGCAGGTTGCGCACCGGCATCTGCGCAAAGCTCCGACCGGGCAGCGGCAGGTATGCCACTGCCGGAGACAAACCGCCGCCTTTGGCGACCAGATGCCCGGTCTGGATTGCGTCCACTGGCGGGACACGTACCGCCCGCCACACCGGGTATAGAGTCGCCACAAAAGGCAGCATCCCCCCTAATACCGCTGCCCGCGCGAATATGTCCAACTGAAACACCTGCCCGCTAAACGGCATGGGAATGACATCCGCCATCCACACTTCGGCCAACTTCCCCAATGCCAGTCCTAACACGATCCCGAACAACGCGCCCAGGATCGATATCTGTGCGCCAATCAGCAGCGGGCGTATTACGATCAGGCGCGGCGGAATTCCCAGCGCCATGCTGATCCCGATCTGCCGCCGCTGCGCTTCCACGATGCGGCTTGACAGGTTGAACGCGCCGAACATTGCCCCGGCCAGAAACAGGATCGCGATAATGTCGTAGATTTCCTGGTTTATGTCGATGGATTGGTACACCATATCGTAGACAACATCTTCTTCGCGCTCGGTAATTGTCCAGCCTACGGTGGGGAATGCCGCAGTTAGCGCGGCCTCGATCTCGCCGCGCACGGCGGCCCGTTCCGCGCCATCATGCAGCGCGAGCACCAGGTCGTTAATCTGGTCGGGATGCTCGCTCAGGGTTTGAACCGTCGCCAGCGGCGCGAAGATCACGGCAAAGTTGGCCTGCGCCATGTAGCCGCCTTCGGCGGTGATGCTCATGAAGGTGTCGGGTATCATGCCGTGCCCCACGTAATCCAGCGGGACACCACCGCTCAGTTCGATCCGGCCCTGGGCGGGCAGATCGTAATAGGTAGCAAAGAGGTATTCCAGCATCCCGACCATCTGCCCGGAATCGGACCCGGTGAGGGTGCGCCCGTTTTTGGCGTAAATCTGGTTGACGTGCGGGCCGCCGTTTTCCAGCGCCACGCCGACCAGTTCTCCTCGTACCAGGATATCGCGCTCCGGCACGCTGACGAACGTGGGCGCAATCAGGCGCATGTCGGCGGCAGCGATCCGGTCCGCATGATCGATGCTGCGCACAGCGATCAGCAGGTCCGCCGGGGAAAGATAGCTGCCGCTGGCGAGTTCGATCCGCAGATCGTACATATTCAGCCGGTCGTAGCTGGTATCGGCGGCATATTCGCGCCAGGGAGTCGTACTTCCCAACCCGGCGTAAACGCCCGTGCCCAACGCGATGATCAGCGCCACGACGATCACCTGGAGCCAGCGCGCCCGCAGATCGCGCCACGACCAACGCAGCCACAACCCAACATTTCGCATGGCTCAGTCCTTGTCTTTGCCCCGGTCGAGATACCATTCCATTGTTTTGACCACCATCGACAGCGAGATAGTCAGGACCAGATAGGTGAGGGCCACCACGTTATACGCCTGGAAAAACGTGAACGTGCTGGCCGCGTAGGTCTGGCCCTGGCGCGTGATATCCTCCACACCCAGGATCGATACCAGCGAGCTTTCCTTGAGCATGGCGATAAAGTCATTGCCCAACGGCGGCAGAATCACGCGAATGGCCTGCGGCAGCACGATCAGGCGCATGACCTGCCAGCGCGTCATACCCAGGCTGGCGGCGGCTTCACGTTGGCCGGAGCCAATGCTGTCGATCCCGGCGCGGAATACTTCCGACAAAAACGCGCTGTAGGAGATCGCCAGTCCGATGATCGCGCGGTGGGTATTGGGGAAATCGCGCGTTCTGTACCCGGCCAGCGAATTACCGATCCCCTCAAACGTGATGTCGAACACCATGTCGCCCGTGATATCGACCGTGATCACCAGATGCGACAGCCACTCGCCGAAGTCGTTGCCGAGCATGATCACCTGCGGGATCGCGGCCAGCGCCATGTAATACACCAGCACCAGCGTCGGGATCCCGCGCACCGCTTCGACGTACAGCGTCACAAGCTGGTAGACGATCACGTTGGATGACCGGCGCAGCAGGGCCACGATCAGGCCCAACGCCAGTGAAATGGCATAGGCGATCACCGACACCCAGATTGTGGTCCAGATGCCCTCTTTCACCGCGCGCCAGATGATCGGGTAAGGGTGCGTGTCCTGTACGCTCAGCACGAACCAGATCACCAGCAGCGCCAATACCAGCAGCCACCAGGGGGCGCGTGCGATTTTGCGGATCAGCAGGTTTTTCTTTTGGGGATTGGGGCGAACCGTTTCGGGTGCAGCCGTCATACAACACATCCAGGGGTAGCAAGTTGTTAGTTTTTAGTGATTGGTTTTGGGACGGCTGATCACCATCCAGCCCAGACCCATCACCAACTAAAGACCAAGAACTAATGACCAATCACTGAGCTAAGCTCCGGCGCGATTATATCCTGCATTTCTCAAGGGCCGAAAGTCAGACTATAATGGTAAGCGTGGGTATTTACTTACCCCGTCACTCTATCCACAAGGGAGCTAGGCCGAATGGACCCGGTACAGGCATTAGCCATTTTGATGCTCGGCGCGTTTGTGACGGCCCTGATCACGACCGTGATTTACGTCATCGCCATTCGCCCGCGCCTGCTGGAATCCTCCGGGTTAGACGACAGCCACCCAGCCAAAGAATTTGCGTCCCTGCATACGCTCCTTTATTCCCAGGCCGAAACGGTCGAAACGCTGGTGGATGTGCTGGAAGACCGGTTGGACCGGATCGACGCGCGGCTTGAGCAGCAGGGCAAAAGCGTACAATACACCGGCCTGGATATGCCCGGCGAGGCGTTAGCCATCAGAGACGAGTATGAGCAGATCGCAGCGCTGCTGGAAGCGCAGTCTGGCAGCCTCTCACGGATCGGCGCGCGCCTGGACGATTGGACCACGACACGCGCCGCCGAACAGGACCGGCTGGCCGAACAATCGCGTATCCTGGCCGACCTGGACCGGGAAATTGCGACCCACACCACGTTATTGACCGAAGCCTCCGCCGAACGGCGCAAGCAGATTACCCTGCTGGAACACGGTATCGAACGGCTGGCGCAGGTGTTTCCCCTGCTGAACCGGCTGTTGTCCAGTCCGCCGCGCCCCGATCAGGACCGGCTGACGGATATCAAGGGTATTGGGCCGGTCTATGCCGGGAAACTGTATGAGGCGGGAATCCAGACCTTCCGCCAGTTGGCCGCCATGACGCCCGATGAACTGTACGCCCTGATCAACGAACCATCATGGCGCATGAAGTCGATCAAAGCCGAAAGCTGGATTGCGCAGGCCGGGCATTTGGCCTCGCAGCGCGAGAAAGTAGAGGCGATCCAGTGAACGGAAATCTCCGGCGGGCGCTGGTCCGCCGCCTGGATATCGTCTTTCTGGTCGGGTTGGTGATCACGTCGGGATTGGCGGCGTTCCTGTTCTGGCTGGAATTCGATGACGCGCAGAACAACGAAGCCAACGCCGAAGCGCCCACCGCGACGTTTACGCTGACGTATACACTTACCTTTACCGCCACGCCGACCGCCACTGCAACCGCAACCAACACGCCGACGCCCACGTTTACCAGTACCGCAACGCTAACAGCTACCGCGACGGCAACAGTGACAGCTACGCCAACCAATATTCCGACTGAGACACCAACCGCTACCGCTACCATCACACCGACGCCCTGGCCGGTTCCGCAGGTGGACCCGCTGGCGCTAGCCGGGTTATTCGCCGGGAATCCGCTGGTGCTCAGCGGGGCCGCGCAGCCCGGCGATATGATCCAGGTATACGATCAGGGTGAACTACTGGCATCGGTCACGGCGGCGGAGGACGGAAGTTGGCTGCTGGTGCTGCCGGAAGGACTCGCGCCGGGATATCACACCCTGTCGGTAATCGCGGCAGGACCGGGCGGCGTGACCAGCGAAAGCGTGCCGGTCGGATTCCAGGTGAACGACGCGCCGACCGCGACCGTTACGCCTACTGCCACCGCGACCGTCACACCAACGGCCACTTATACCGCGACACCGACCGCGACTCTAACGGTCACGCTGACCATACCGCCATCCGAGACACCGCCGCCTACGCCCTCGCCAACAGTCGTTATAATGGTCCCGACCGATCCACCATCACCCACCAATACCAACACGGCGATTCCAACCGCAACGGCTACCGCCAGCCCGCTGCTGCCGCCGACCGACACGCCCCAGGCAACGCATACCGCGATCCCTACGGCGACAGCCACCGCCACAATGACTGTCACAATGACCGCCACATCGACCGCCAGTCCAACACCCCAACCATCCAACACACCAACTCACACCGCATCGGCTACGCGCACAGCCACGCAAACGCCGACCTACACCGCTATCCCAACGCACACACCCACACCGACGGCCTCCCCGATTCTGCCGCCGCCCGCGCCGCCGCAAATCCTCGGTCTGCCGCCCGCCCTGTCGATCTTGCAGGCGATCACCATTGGCGGGACCGGCGAACCGGGCCGGGTAATCCGGCTGACGGCGAACGGCACGCAGATCGGGGAAGTCACCGTCCAGCCCACCGGGATATGGGAATATCAATGGTATGGCACAGCAGTCGGCCCGCTACGGATCGTCGCGGTAGCCGAAGATACCGCTACCGGCCAGACCAGTTCCCCGGCCTCGATCATGACCGAGTTGACGACTCCCAACCTGCGCATTGACTCACCAGCCCCTGGTAGTGTATTCTCACCGGGCACGCTGACCGTCCAGGGGCAGACCGAACCGGGGGTGGTGATCGAAGTGCGCGACGGAAACACGGTTTTGGGGAACAGCGCCGCCGCCAGCACGGGCGCGTGGCAGGTTGAGGTGAACCTGTCCACGTCCGGCGACGTGACCCTGACCGCCGTTGTGACCCGACCAGACGGCAGGGCCTTTAGCTCCAACCCGGTGACGATCACGGTCGCTCCAGCAGTGAACCCCGATACCGGCGCGGCCCCCATCACCGATCCGGCAGAAGCGGGGCGGACTTATACCGCGCTGCTCGCGCTGCTGCTGACGGCGGGCGGGTTCAGTCTCTTTTTTGCCGGACGCCTGATCTATGCGCGGGCCAAAGATCGATCATAACACCACTCATCAACCACATCACACGCGATACAACACGCGGCGAAAGGGTTTTTTATGTCACTTAGCCCACGTTCCCGGCTGCTTGTAGGACTTGTATTGGCGGCGCTGGTGATCGTCATCGGCGCAGCGATCTTCTGGACACAATTACTCGATCCCGGCGACAAGGGCGATACCTCAACCGTCCTGGTGACGCCCACACTGGCCGCTGAGACGGCGCGATTCTTTGACGTATCCCCGGCGGAATCGCGGATAGATTTTATCGCCGAGGTGGGCGGCGTGGCGCTGGAAGGCGTCTTCCCGGTCGAAAGCGGCACGATCACATTTGAACCGGTCGGGGACGACCTGCGCATCCTGGTAGAACTCAGGATACAGGTTGATAACGTGGATACGGGCAACCCGGCAGTGGACCGCGTGCTGCGCGCAGCGATGGCAACCGGCGATTATCCGCTGGCCTTTTACGTGGCGACTTCGCGCGATCTGGTCCCCGTCACCGAGGCAGTCATCACCTTTATGCTGGATGGTGAGCTGGAAGTGCATAATGAGGCAGCGCCGCACACGATGGTGGTCGAGGCGCAGGAAGTTGGCGGGGCAATGTGGGCCATCGCAACTTCAGACCTGGATTTGGCCGCGCACGGCGTTGAATTCCCGGCCCTGATCGGCAATACGACCATCCAGCTTACCGCCCGCCTGCAAACTTACGAGGTCGAGGGCGTGGAACAGGCTCCGTTGGATTAAATTTTTTACCGCAGAGGGCGCAGAGATCGCGGAGTAGAAAAAAGGAAAAGAGAGTTTTTCTCGACTTTTTCTCTTAACTCTGTGTACCCCGCGCACTCGACGGTGATGTTTTTCTCAATAGAGGCGGCTGTAATACACGTAGACCCAATCTCCCATGCCGAGCCAGTCATACAGCCAGTAGGCATCGCTGATCGACAGGTTCACACAGCCGTGACTGCGCCGGTAGCCAAATCCGTCATGCCAGTACGTCCCGTGCAGGCTGATATCCCGGTCGAAATACAGCGCAAACGGCACATTTTCCAACAGGTAATAATCCGGTCGGCCCTCGGCCCCGGTCATCGGACCGTGCAGCCGTTGATCCCACACCTGGAACAGTCCGGCGGCGGTGCTAAACCCGGCAATACCGGAGGATACCAGGGTAGCGAACACCATCTGCTCGCCCCCGTCTAACGTGCTTTCATAGGCAACCAGCGTTTGCTCGTACAGGTCCACCGCCACCCACCGCCCCGCTAATTCTTCCGGCGGTTGGACGCGCTGGACCAATCCCATGAAACGCTGTTCTACCCACTGTCCCGGCCCAACCAGATACCAATCGAACTCGTCCACCGTCACGGCGGCGTACACGTAGGTGAGGTGGTAGTGCGGCAGGAATTGTTCCGGCGTATACACGGGCGGACCGCCCGGTCGCACGCTGGCGTAGAGGTTTTCCAATACCCATCCAAACGGGCGCGGCGGTTCCGCTTCGACCAGCACGCCCGCAAACCGCGACGGTTCTACCGGCTCCAACCGGTCGGCGGGCAGCCATTCGCCGGGATCGATCTCGACCCAGCCATCGCGCTCAGCGCGCGGCGTCACGAAGCGAAACCCGGAGTCAATGACATACAGCGGCGATCCGTCCGGCGCATCGTAGACCGTCACCGGCTCGTCACTCGTGATCTGCATGTAGGTGTAGCTTGCCAGCACCCCCGGTTCTATGTCCTGTTCGGCGTCCAGGGGCCGGACTGGGGGAAACGGATCGGCGGTCATTTCCGCGTCACAGGCCGGATCGGTATAGTGCAGCAGGGTCAGATCGCCGCACGCGCCCGTTTGAAAACCAGACCCGGTTTGTAGGGGTGCTGCCTGCTGCGCCCATAGTTGTGATGGTGTTACTACCATCGCAATGATGCACAGCAGGCCCAACACAATCACCGGACGGCGCACAGAGAACATGATATCACGTCCTGGAACGCACAACCGGCGGGGTCTCAGGCGCGTGAGCCGAATCTACCGCGCGCCGCCGTTGCCAACGCTCCCAGACCATCACAACGGCCAGCGCCGCGAACATCCAGTAGACCGGGTACGTGGGAATCAGGTAGCGGGGCAGCGCCAGCAGGACCACATGCACGCCCGTGAAATAGGCGATGACGCCCCACACCGGCAGCAGATCGCGCCACCTGCGCCAGCTTAGGACCAAACCCGCCGTGCCGAGCAGCAGTCCGGCAAAATGGAAGGCGTACAGCAGCAGCTTGGGCCAGAACGACTCCAGGCGTGTCATATTCACCAGCCCGTCCAGCGAACGGTCCTCGCGCAGCCAATCGCCCATCGCCGTTTTAACACTCTTGCCGCCAAACAGGACGGTATTATGCGGCTGCAAATACGCTTTGGCGAGTTCCTTAACCCGGTGTGACAGCCAGCCGACCGGATCGCCGAACACGCTGTCGATCACGCCTTCGCGCAGCGCCTCACGCCGTTCGCGGACATCCTGGCCCGGTTCGTCGGCGCTGACATCCAATGCCTGATCCAGTTCGTGCGGCGAGGCTTTGCCCTCCGCGCCCTGGTACGTCATGCTCATGAAGCCCTCGCCGCCGATCACCAGCCGGTCCCAGATGATGGCGTTGTAGATTGTCCAGGTGGAGACAAACGCGCCGTAGGTCAGCAGCAAGGCCAGCACCAGCCGCCGCCATTGTCCACGCGGCTCGCGCTGAGTCAGGACCAAATGCGCGGCGATCACGACCGGGAACAACAGGAAGACCGCCCGCGTCAGGGTCGCCAACCCCAATACCGCACCGACCAGGATCATCCAGCGGGGCGTCGGCCTTCGCTGGACGTAGAGCATCAGCCCACCGAACATAAACAGCAAAAACAGCCCCTCAGAGGCCA
>JAFGTJ010000054.1 GCA_016934195.1 Anaerolineae bacterium
CAGCACGCCGGACGCATTGTTATTGACGACCATCCCCGCTTCCGCGCCGGTCACATCGGCCAGGATACGGGCAATGTGGGTGTCGCGCTTGCCGCGTAAACCCGGTTCGAGATCATATTCCAGCGTACTGTAGCCGCCGCCGATGGCTTTCATTGCCAGCAGTGCGTCATCCGAAAGCGGCGCGCGGCCCAGGTTGGTATGGATGATTACGCCGGTCGCATTGATCACTGGACGCAGCGTAGACCGGGATTCGCGGGCCAACAGCGCCGCCGCCTGCTCCACTAAATCGTGTACAGCGGGGACCGGCTGGTCGTCCAGTGCTGCCAACCGCGCCGCCTCGACCACGCGCCGCAGGGCGTCCGCCGCCAGCACGCGCCCGTACCGGTCTTGCAGATCGGCAGTAGCGCGCAGCAGGGCGTCAATGCTCGGTAGATCGCGTAATGAAGTCATGCCGACATTATAGCAGATTCGGCCAATGGCAGGGGGAAAATCTGCGGCTGATTATCCCACGCGCGCGCAACACCCACACCTACGCTGCGGGGAAAAGTCTTAATCTTGCACCGACTCCCCCTCCCCATTGCATGGAGAGGGGGTTGGAGAGTGAGGCTTTTACCAGCTATCGTAAGCGTCGCCGTGCTTGCGGAATTCTTTCCGTTCTTCGCCCAACAGCGCCGCCCGCCAGATAATGTCGCTGGCCTCTTCGAGCGCCGTGATCCACTGGTACGCCTCTTCCAGCGTTTGCCCAATGGAAAAACAGCCGTGCCCGCGATGCATCACGATCTTGTATTCGCGCAGCGTCTTGGAAATTAATTCGGCCATTTCCGGCGAACCGGAAGCGTGTTCGGTTGCCAGGACCGGCACTTTATGCAGCACATAAGAGCCTTCCACGTCAATCGGGATGATCGCGTCCCGGCTGAGACTGAGCACAACGGCAGTGCGCGGGTGGCAGTGAATGACCGCCAGCGCCGACGTTTGTTCGTAAATGGCGCGGTGGACGATCAATTCGCTGCTGGCGCGCATGATACCGCTGTCCCGGCCCCGAAAACTGGTTTCCACAAAGTCGGTCGGCTTCAACTGCCCGAACTGCGCGCCGCGCCGCTTGATGATGATCTTGCTCCCCACGCGCACGCTCATATTGCCGCCGTGCGAACTGGTCAGCCCGGTCACAAAAATGTCGCGCCCAATGTAGCGCATTTCCTCATACAGTCGCGGATCGATAGCCATGTTAACTTACTACTCCCTCTAATTCTGCGGCCAGCGTGTCCAATCCCAATTGTTTCAACTTGGCTCCGGTCGGTACGCCGTTGGGGTCCCATTCGCGGAACTGGTAATATTCGTCCAGCATTGGTTCCAGGTTGACCGTGTAGCCCTTACTGGGGCCATCTGTTACCGGCTCATTCAGCAGGCGCGGCGGCAGCGTATCGTCGGCGCGGGTGAAGCCTTCGCGCACGTTATACAGCCGTTCCAACACGTAGATACGCTCACCGGTCCGCATCAATTCCCCGGCCACGAAGTCCAGACCGGTCATGGCGTTCAACTGGCGGGCGAAATATTCCTCCGCGACGGCCATGTTTGCGAACTTGCACACCACCAGACTGTCGGCCAACGCTGCCCCGTCCTGGTGAACGGCGACGATCCCGGCCTTGCCCTGGTAGGCAAAACGGTCGATCAGGCGCGGCAGGGCCAGAATTTCCGGGCCGAGCATATTCCCGCGCATGTGGCAGCCGCCCCGGTTTGAAGTGGCGAACAGCAAGCCCTGTCCCTGCATCCCACGCGCATCGTAGGCGGGCATTTCGAGCTTCTTGGCGCTCATCGACAGTTCCGGCGCGCCGTATTTTTCCGCCAGCCGGTAACTGCCTTCGGCCAGATCGTCGCCCAGGTCGCGCCGGTAGGCCAGATCGCTGATCGTGTCCAGCAGCAGATCGGCCCGCCCAAACCGCAGATCGGTGTCGATCAGGCCGCGTTCGGCCAGTTCCATCGCGCAGCCAATGGTACTGCCAACCGAGATCGTGTCCAGGCCCATGTCATTGCACAGGTAGTTGGCTTCCGTGATGGCTTCCAGGTCATCAATGCCGCACTGCGCACCGAACGACCACGCCGACTCATATTCCGGGCCTTCGCCTTCTTTGCCGCTGCTGGTTTTGGTGATACGGGTGCAGGCAATCGGGCAGGCCCAACACGCCTGATTTTTGACCAGGATCGTCCGCGCTATTTCCTCGCCGCTGATCCTGTCCGCGCCTTCAAACTGGCTCTGCTGGAAATTGCGGGTTGGCAGCGCGCCCACTTCGTTGACCACGTTCATCGTGACCGCCGTGCCAAAGTCCGGCAGCGCTTTGGACGTCAGCGGACTCTGGCGGATCATCTTGGTAGTTTCGTAGAGCACGAATTTGTAACGGTCGCGGTCTACCGGTTGGTTGCGCTCTTTCCCCGCGACGACAATCGCCTTGAGATTCTTGCTGCCCATCACCGCGCCGGGACCACCGCGCGCGGCGGCGCGTTCGCGGTCATTCATGATCGCGGCAATCAGCGAGAGATTCTCGCCCGCCGGACCGATGCACAACACGTTGCGGCGGTTATTGTCCTGGCCGAGCAATGCTGTGGTTTCAAAAACCGTCTTGCCCCACAG
>JAFGTJ010000376.1 GCA_016934195.1 Anaerolineae bacterium
AAATTGGTGTGAGTCAGGGAATCGACGCCCCAGGGATGCACGGCGCGGATCGCGTCGGCCACGTTCTCCGGCGACAGGCCGCCCGCCAGAATTACGGGTATAGACACCCGCTCCACAATGGCGCGGCTGATGGTCCAGTCGTGGGTTTTGCCGCTGGCCCCAATTCCGGCGATATCGGGCGCTTGCGTGTCCAGGATCAGGAAATCGGCGGTATCCTGGTAGGCGCGCGCGGTATCAACGGCTTCCGGTCCCGCGACCGAGATCGCCTGCATGATGCGCACGTTGTCCGGCAGGCGTCCGCGCAGCGCCCGCACATCGTCCGGCGGAAGCGTCCCTGCCAGGCCGCACAGGTGGACGATATCGGGCCGCACGTCGCGCACCATCGCCGCGATATCGTCCAGGTCGCCGGATACCGACAGCGCGACGGTCACGGCCTGCCCGCGCACCGCGTCACAAATCGCGCGCGCGGTACGCAGATCGATTTCACCGGGAAGTCCCAGGGTAGACGGGGTGACGCCAATATGATCCACGCCCAACGCGACCACCGCGCGGGCTTCGTCGGGCGTCTGCATGGTGTAAATCTGCACGGTGATCATGAAATCCTTCTTTGGGGCGGCGCGATGGAAATATTGCACTACAGCAAGGCGTAGGACCGGTCGTTTTTGTAATACACGGCGACCGGCGTGCCCACATCGGGCAGATCGGCGTCTTTGAGGTCGTTGCGAATCTGGCTGATCTGGGCCGTGATCACCTGGCCGGACGGCGACCGGAAACGGTAGCGCAGCTTGAAGTTAAAATCACCGTCGCCGTCGATCACGCCGCTGCACGCTGTCACCTGGCCCTTGAGCACACGATTCTGGCGGTCGTGGTTGCTCTGCATGGAACCGATAGCTACCAGGATAAACAGCCCACCTACCAGCAGCAGCGCGGCCATGCTCAGCCGGTTCCGGTTGGCGTCGTCGGGATTGGCTTCGTCGGCCAGCCGCGAAATATCGGGGTTATCCGGCAGATAGCGCACCTGGACCGGCACATCTTCGGCCAGCCGGTCTAATGCGCCGGTCGTGACGCGCTGTTTGCCGGTGTGAATATCATCTTCCAGATCGCCCGCCAGCGCGAACCAGTACACGACGACCGGATCGCTGCCGGGGTCCGCCTGCACACTGACGACCTCGCCCTGGATCGTGACTCCCTCGCGGCGCAGTTGGAACCATTCGGCCCAATCCGGCAGCACCAACCCGGCCAGAATCCCAACCGCCAGCAGCAGCGCCCCGGCCAGCCCGATCAGAATCACCCGGTTCTGGGGAGACGCTTTGCGGGGGCGGGTATGTTGGGCCACCACCGCCGCATTCGATTCCTTGAGCAAAAACAGGCCGCGCGGCGCGGCAGATACCGGGCTGTCGGGGCGCGTTCGACCGTTGCCTGGCGCTGCTTGAGACGCCGGACGAGCCGTTGGCGCAGCCGGTGACGGTTTTGGAGCCGGAACCGGGGCCGGGATCGACGGTCCGCTGCGCTTGATGGCGTGCCAGGCCGCATCACGCACGCCGGGATCGGGGTCTTTTTCGTACAGGTGCTCAAACACCTGGAGCACACGGGGATCGTCGGACAGATCGCGCAGTCCCTCGATTCCGCGCCGACGTTCTGCCGGGTTCTCGCTGCGAATCAGGTTCAGGCTGTGCAGCAGATCGGTAGCGTTAGAAACATCCTGGTCGCTCATGGCGTTCGCATTGCTCATACAATACAACGAGTTGTCAATCCATCCCTCCCCCACCAACCTCCGGTCGGCCCCCTCCCCGCCAGCGGAGAGGGGAAATAGGGAGCAATCAGAAAAATGCTAGCAGCCCAGTTCCGACAGCGGCGCGGGTTGGGCTTCAGCCCACCGCCGGGCGAATTCGTCCAGGTACGCCTGGGCGATGGTCTTGTTGTGAATGATCAGCACATTTTCATCGTTGCTGGATGCTGCGCTGCGCGAGAAATTGAACGATCCCGTCGCCACGATTGAATCGTCAAAAATGAATACCTTGTGGTGCAGAATGTCCGGGTTGCCGTCCTGCCGCACGTCCAGACCGGCGCAAAACAGGTCTTTGAGGAAACTGCGCTGGCTGGCTTCTACAATGCCTTGCAGCGTGATCTGGCCCGCCTGGGTGCGTTCCAGGATCAGGTCCAGCAGGGGACGATCCGCGCCGCTGTCGTCATATTCCAGGCTGTCAGTAAACGAAAACGCCAGGAAGCGCACCGTCTGCGCGCCCATGATCAATTCCGCCAGCCGGTCCTGCACCTCGCCCTCAGCCTCAAAGAAGGTTTCGATCTGGGTGCCTTCAACCGTCACCGAAGGGTTGGGAACGGTCTTCGGTGAGCGGGACCCGAAATCTTCCGCGAACAGTTCCGTGAACTCCAGGGCGTAGTTTTGCGCTAACCGGCTGGACCGGATCAGGATCGCGTTGTTGTTATTGTTGTACAGGCCGTTGTGCGTGATGTTGGTTGAGCCGGTCCACACAAACGTGCTGTCGATCACAAAAAATTTGTTGTGCATCTTGCCGCTGCGGGTGCCATCCGACACCACCGGGATATCGGCCAGTTCCAACTGGTCAACGGTAGTTTCCGGTTTTTCGATGCCAAACTCGCCATCGACCACCACGCGCACGGTTACGCCGCGATCCTTCGCCGCGATCAGGGCGTCCGTGACCGGCTGCGAGTTGAGTTCAAACAGCGCCGCGTCAATGCTGACCGTAGCGTCGGTGATCACTTTCACCAGCGCCGCCTCAACCGGCGATCCGTGAAAGTCCTCTTCGTTGGAGGAATTGATCGGCTGGGTGAAATACAACTGGAACCAGCCGCCGTCGATCCCGCCCGGAATCGCCACCGCATCACCTTCCGGCGCGGTGATATCACTGCTAACGGCATTGCCGCCGGTATCGCCGCCGGTATCAACCGGCTGCGTATCGGCGGGCACATCGCCGCCGGTATCCCCTTCGGTATCGAGTAAATCAATGCCCAGTCCATACTGCACGAACAGGACGATCACCAGCAGCAAAACACCCGCCGCCGTCCCCAGGCTGGCGCGTTCTTTTTTGGTAGCCGGTCCACTTGTGCGCTTGGTCATAATCGTGTTTCTCCTTGTACCGGGAAAGTGCCGGGAAAAAATGGGCAGAAATAAATTTACGTCTCGTCGTCCGGCGCGTCCTGTTTATCCCGACCGGGCAGGCGGAACAGTCCCCGCCGCCGGGGTTTTTCCCGCCCCGGCAAACTGGCCGGTTTTTCCTGACCGGGCGAACTGCTGGATTCGGCGGGTTTGGTCTTCTGCCGACCGGGTAAACTGGCCGATCCGAAAGGCGCGGGCGGCGGCTCCGGCGCGGCAGATGCCGCGGTGTCCGGTAAAACAGACGATAGCGGGGAGTCGGGCGCGGCAGGTTTGAGCGTGGCAGGCGTCAGGCGGGCTATGAGGTCCCGGATCAAGTCGCCGCTGCTGCGTCCGGCCTGTTCGTCGATCCAGGTCTTGATCTCGTCATCGGCCAGGACCAGCGCGTCGTCGCCAAAGAGGTCCTGGCTCAGCTTGTTGATCATCTGGAAAGTGCGCGCCAGCCAGACCGGGTCCTTTTTCGCGCGGTATGTGACCACCCAGTTGATGCGTGTCATCAAGCGCGTAAGGGTGTAGGCGGTTTCGTCCACCTTTTCGGTGTTGGGATCGGGCGATCCGGGAGCGGCAAACGATACGGGCGACTGGGCCGCTAACTGCGCCGCGACCGGGCGGGCGCACGCTCGCCCCCATTCCACCAGCGGGAGCGCGTCGGCATCGTCCAACCCTTCCCGGAGTCCGCTGTTATCGGCGATAGCGTCCTGAATCTGTTTCACCCAGGGATGCGAGTCATCCAGTGGCAATGAACTCATGCGGTCCTCGTTCCTCCAAAACTACCGACACTGTTGGCAAACCTATCACCGCCGCATTTGCGTAGGGGCGCTGCTTGCTGCGCCCTGTTTTTTTGCCGGGGGCGCGGCAAGCAGCGCC
>JAFGTJ010000377.1 GCA_016934195.1 Anaerolineae bacterium
AATCCTGGCCGGGCAGACCTTCGCCGTCATTGACTCCATGACCGGCACCGACGGCCAACTGTGGTACCAACTGTGGATCAGCGGCGGAGTGCCCTGGGTGCCCGCTGCCGTGATCGTGCCGGATGGCCCGGTTCCGTAAACGGTTCTTGTTTCTCGTAAGCCACTAAATACAGCGGCGCGACTCACACCGAGTCGCGCCGTTTTTATTTTCATTTGTGTATATCTGCGTTTATCTGCGTCCCAACAACTATTCCTGTTCGGCCAGCCAGCGCTCCGCTGACATGGCCGCCGCCGTACCCTGGCCCACCGAGGTCGCTACCTGCCGGTAAATGCGGTCCTGAACTTCGCCCGCCGCGAACACGCCTTCGATATTGGTCCGCATGAGCTTGTCGGTGATCACGTAGCCGAACTCGTCGCGGTCCAGTTGGCCCTCGAAAATATCGCTGTTGGGATCGTGGCCGATGAAGATGAACACGCCGTCGGTGGGATACTCGCGGGTTTCGCCGGTCTTGACATTGCGCAGCGTGACGGCGTTCACCACGTCATCGCCCTTGATTTCGTCGATCACCGTGTCCCAGGTGAAGGACATTTGCTCGTGATTGAGGGCACGCTGCTGCAAGGTGGCCCCGGCGCGCAGTTCGTTACGGCGGTGCATCACGTCTACGCGGGTCGCAAACCGCGTCAGGAACAGGCCCTCTTCCAGCGCGCTGTCGCCGCCGCCGACCACCACCACGTTTTTATCGCGGAAGAAAAAGCCGTCACAGGTGCCGCAGTAGCTCACGCCGCGCCCGGTGAATTCCTTCTCGCCGGGCACGTTCAGGTGACGCGGCGTGGCCCCAACCGTGACGATCACGGCGTCGGCGGTGTAGGTCTGGCCGTTGTCGGCCCAGATGGTGAACGGCCTCCCGCTGGTAAAATCGACCTTCGTCACGGCGGTGAACGTCTCGAACCGTGCCCCGAAGCGTTCCGCCTGGGCTTGCATCAGGTCCACGAGCGCCTGTCCGCTCAGCCCTTCCGGGAAACCGGGATAATTCTCGATCTCGTAGGTCAGCGCGACCTGTCCGCCGAATTCGTGCCCCGCAATCACCAGCGGGTTGAGCTTGGCGCGCGAGGTATACAGCGCGGCGGTCATCCCTGCCGGGCCGGACCCGATGATGATCACTTTTTCGTGTTTCGACTCGCCGTTGTTCCCGGTTTGGGACGGCGAAGTGCTCAGCGTGAATGACAGTCCGTTATCGCTCATGGTTTTTTCCTCTGGAAGTGGCGTTCTATCGCCTGCCGGGATCGCGTATTTCCGGCCAGACGTGTATTGTCTACGGAACATTGTACCATCCGGTACATTGGATTAGATGCGCGGGCGGACGGGCGGTTGTGGATTTTACGCGATTCTAATATAGTTCGGGCTGCGCTCAAACGAGGGACGTATGCCGATTCGACTGTTTTCATCGTACCGCCACCTGCTGACCGTCCTGTTGATCCTGGGGATCGCGGGACTGTTCCGGGCGTGGCTGATCGTATCGGACGGCGCGGCCTTCGAGTCCGATGAAGCCGTTGTTGGGTTGATGGCGCGTCACATCACCGAGGGCAAAACGATCCCCACTTTTTACTACGGCCAGGACTACATGGGCAGCCTGGACGCGATCCTGGTGGCGGGCGGATTCGCGCTGTTTGGCGAATCGGTGGACACGCTGCGGGCGGTGCAGTGGGTCCTGTACCTGATCGGACTCGCTGCCGCCTACGCGCTGGCCCGCACGGTCACGGGCCAGCACCGGATCGCGGCCACAGCGCTGCTGCTGCTGGCGATCCCGACCACGCTCGGCGCGCTGTATAGCACGATTACGTTGGGCGGTTATAACGAGATCGTGCTGCTCGGCAGTCTGATTTTGCTGTTCGGCTGGCAGGTGACGGTCCGGGCGCGGCGCGAGTGGTGGCGGTGGGCCGCGCTCGGACTGGCGGCGGGCGTCGGCTGGTGGGTCAACGGCGCGATCATCACGCCCTGTCTGGTGGTCGTGCTGCTCGGACTGCGTTACGGCGCGCTGCGCCAGCGGCGCTACTGGCAGCGGGTCGCGCTGGCGGGAATCGTATTTATGATCGGCAGCGCGCCCTGGTGGATTCACAATTTGCGGCACGACTGGGCCGCGCTGGACTTTCTGACCGGCGGTTTTGAGCCGGTCCCCGGTGTGGAGCGCATCTCGCCCGCCGAATCGCTGGTCGGCCTGCTGATCCTGGGTCTGCCGACCATTTACGGGCTGCGCGCCCCCTGGGAAGCCGGGTTTTCGCTCTCGTTGGGGATGGGGATCGCGGCGCTGGTGTATTTGCTGCTGCTCACCGACGCCCTGGCGCGCGGTTATGCGCGGTTGCGTGGGAACCCTCATCCCCCGGCCCCTTCTCCCTCAGTGAGAAGGGGAGAACACATCGAACAAGTTTCCGATCAGGTCCCTCTTCCTGAGGGAGAGGGATACAGGGTGAGGGTAAATTTCTGGCCCTGGCTGGTTTTCGGCGTGTTCGCGGTCTTATTCACCGTCTCGTCGTTCTCGGACGCGACCGGGCGCTATTTAATGCCGGTGTGGGTGCCCGCCGCGATTGGCGTGGCGATGGGATTGGACCGGCTGCGGCGCGCCGG
>JAFGTJ010000055.1 GCA_016934195.1 Anaerolineae bacterium
CGGTACGGTTCGTCCCGCTGCTGCCAACCGACAATCCACAACGCATACAGACCCAAACCCACGCCGCCGTACCACGTCGTTTGAGCGTGTCCGGCCAACAGTTGCAGCCCGAAGACCAACCCTAACCCGGCGGCATACCATCCCTGGCGTCTGTGCAATACACCGTGCAGCATCCAGAACAACCAGGGAATCCACGCGCCGGTCGTGGCGGTCGGGAACGAACCGAAGCGCGCGATCAGGTAGCCACCGAGGGCATACGCCAGCGTGCTTACCCCGCGCCCGAAATCGTCCAGGTCCAGCGAACCGGCGAACAGCCACATGCCCCACCCGGCCCATACCACATGCAGCATCGCGATCACCGACATGGCGACCCCATCCGGCAGCAGCAGGTGGAACCAGTTAGGCGGGTAAAATACGGCGGTCTGGTAGTTCGCCAGCAGCGGCGCGCCCGCCCCAACATAGGGATTCCAGGCTGGGAGCCGTCCGGCGCGTAGTTCGTCAAAGGCAAATTCGCGCCAGGGATAAAATTGCAGCGACGGCAACCCCCAGAACAACACCTCTCCGGCCAGCAAGCGGTGAAACAGGGCCAGAATCGCCAGGGCCAGCAGCGTTAAGGTCAGCAATCGCGGGCCGAGAAGCCTTTGCCTAATCGTCATGGGGAACCTCGTACACGGTATAAGCGTCTGCCGGGTCAAAACCAGCGAGCAGGCGCAAACCTTCCGCCCAGGAACGATCCGGCTCGCCGTCTTCCGGGACTTCGAGCGGACCGTAAAACACGTAATCCACCCCGGCCAGCAGCGCACGGCGGGCGGCGGGGTCCAGTTCTCCGGCGAAAAACGCCTCGACGCGATCTTCTTTGTCGTCAGCGTCGATGGTTTCCGGCCCGTGTCCCACGTAAGCGATCAGGTTGGTGCGGGCGGGGAGATAATTGCCGGTATCTTTTGAACTGAGCACGACGGAATCTTGCGGCGCGACAGCGTTGAGCCGGTCCAGGGCGCGCAGTTCATCTACCGGGCGGAACAGCGGGCGGGCGGGACTCAGAGCGCTGAACGTGCCGCCCAACCACAGTAAAAGCGCCGTTGGCAGGACCAGGGCCAACATAATCCGCTGTGCCCGCCCCCACTGCCGGAGATGCGGAAACGCTAAGCGCAACCCGGCCACCGCCAGGATGCTCAGCGGCACGATCACGCCTTCAGCCAACCGCCGCTGCACGTTGATCGGGAGGTAAACGAGGACCGGCGCGGCCACGATCCAGGTTGCCAGCAGCAGGTGCGGCAGACTGCCCGATTTGCGCCACACCCAACGCAGCGCCACCACCGCCGGGATCGCCAGGACCATGTAACCCGCGACATAATGCAGCGGATTCGGTGACGGCAATCGATTCTGGCCGGACCAGTCGCGCAGTACGTCGCTGGCCAGGAACACCACCCCGGTATACAGCAACACCGGCAGCGCTACCAGCGCCGCGACCAGCGCCCGCCAGAACAGCGCCCAGGGAAAACGCCGTTCCCGCAGCCACGCGGCCAATCCCCAACAGCCCAGGATCGCATACACGACCGCCACATAAAACGGCACGCACAACCCCATCACGACCCAACACAACCCGGTAGAGATAGCATACCACCACCACGCGCGCGGCGAGTCGGGAATCAGCAAGACGCGGAACAACAGCAGGAATCCGGCCAGCATCGCGGTACGGGCTAATGACAGGTGCGGCAGTCCAAACAGAATCAGGAAGCTGTACCCCTCCGGCACGTAAAAATCGACCGGCAGCGATCCGGTCCCAATAATGCCCAACAGCCAGCCGAACCCGCCGCCCAGCGCGATCAGCACCAATACCAGCATCCGTGAGGCGGGCCGCTTCAAAAACACGGCCACAAAACGGTAGCTGACCAGGATCAGCGTAAAGCCAAATATCACCTGGGCGATGTGAAATGCCACTGCCAGGGCGGTCGGGAGATCGGGACTCTGGCCGTCCACAAACAGGCCCGTGATCTGGCCGAGCAGAATATACGGCAGAAACAACAGCGCGCCATCGTGCGGCTCCGACGTGTACCGGATGGTGAACAGCCAGTCGCCGCGCGCGCCAAGCCGCATTTTTGCCAGATAGCTGTAACCGTCGTCCGCGCCGAACAGGAATCCGCCAAACTCCCACCCGCCGCTTGCCGACAGCCAGCCGATCACGTAGGGCAGCGTCAGGACCAGCATGAGCGCTCCGGCGAATAGACTCACCCGCCACCATTCATCCCTGGAAACACGTCCCAGATCACGCACGCCGTATACTCCCCCACCAGACACTACCCGCCAGCGCGATCAGGACGCCCGCCGCCAGCAGCCCGATCCATACTTCCGACGCGCTGTATTCAAACGCCCAGCGCTGCGCCGAACCATCGACCGGGCCGGGTAGTCCAGGCGAATCATCGACGTGATCCTGCCAGCGCCCCCCGGCTATTGCGTACAGTGTCCCGGTGTATGACTCGTTTAGCTGGACCGTAACCCGGTTGGGACCATCCCAGGTCAAAGTCACATCCGGCGCGGTTGTGTTGCGATACACGGTTACATCCCCGATCCGAGTCTCAAGCGCTAACCCGTCCGCCTGAATGGGAAATGCCGAAACAACGTGCGTCACCAACCATTGACCGAGCAAGTCCGGTTGAATAGGCGCGTCCCGGTTGGCGGTGGCGAGAATTTCCGCTTCGGTCAGGTCCTCGTCCGTGTCGATATCAGTGTAAATTTCGTAGGCCGGGATCGTTACGCTGTAACCGTTGGCCTGCACACCGGTCGAGGCTTCGGCGGCGTCCACGTAGGCGCTGATCTGGAACGGGTCCACGCCGTCAAACTGCGCGATATCCCACTCGGCGGCGGCCTGTTGCGGCAGACTGTAACTGGGCGAATAGACGCGCACCGCCCCGGCGTCATCCAGATAAGCGGCCAGTTCGCGGTAGGGCTCGAGCCATTCCCGTTTATGCCGACCTTCGACCAGCCGGATATCGGTCCACAGCACATCAAGCACTACCACCGCCGCGAACAATACCAGCAGCGCAGGGGCCGGAAGTTTGCCAAAGATCGCTAACAGCATCACCAGCGCGACGGCGGGCAGCGCGAAAGTTCCCAGTAAAACCGCTGCATCCAGCGCGGACGAGAGGGTTAAGGTACTCAACAGACCGCACAACGCCCCGCCGCCCAACAGCGCAACCACACTCAACCGAGCGCTGCGACGCTGCGGCGGCTGTGTAACCAATACCTGCGCGCCCCACCCGGCCAGATACGGCAGAATCAACGCGGCGATCAGCCAGATACGCGGCGGGACACGTAACCAGCGCAGCGGTGGAATCAGGCGGTTGAGCGCCGCCCATACCACAAACTGGTCGCCCATCGCGTATAGCATGATAAATACCAGCACGATCCACCAGAATCCAACCGCACGCGGACGCATCAGCAAGGCTACCAGCGCCAGCGTGAGCGTGCTGATTCCCCCGTAAACCAGCGTTTCCCACGATCCGCCGTGATCACCGAGCAACAGCCCCAACCAGCCGCCCCACCCGATACTGTTCACGGCTGCGTCGTCCAGCGTGATCCCGCCGCGTGAGAGATCGGCGCGCATCAACAGCAATGGCACCCACTGCACCGCCGTAAGTCCCGCTGCCAGCAGGCCCGCCGCAACGAGATTGGGGCCTACCCGCCTGATCGCCACCCGCGACCACAGATCGGGCGTTTGCCACCAATACCAGATCAGGTATGCCCCGGCCAGCGCGAAAGCATACGCGCTCAGCCGCACGTCGGCCAGGAAACATAACGCCGCGCTGCCGCCCAACCACAGCGCCGACCGGGGCGCAGGATACGGTTGGACGGCACGCCGCACTGACCACAACAGCCAGGGAATCCACGCCGCCGCGTAGAGCACGTCCAGATGTCCGCCGCCCAGTGTAGCGATCAGACGCGGGCTAAAGGCGTAGCCCAACCCGGCCAGCGCCGCCGCCCAGGACTGTAACCCTTCCGACCAGCTCCAGACCCACGCCCCGACGCCCGCCAGCAGCAAATGCAGCCAGATCAGCAGATTCAGGTGCAGGTCCGGCGGCAAAACCAGGACCAACCACTGCGGCGGATACCAGACTTTGTTCAGAGGGTTAGCCGCGAACGGCTGCCCGCTCATGATCAGCGGCCTCCACAGCGGCAAAGTGTGGTCGTCCAACACCGACCGTCGCAAAAACAGCGCGTTCGGCCAGTGACTCGTCACGGCGTCGGAAAAATCGGAGTCCGGGGGAAAGGGCAGGCGATCCGGTCCCAGTCCCACGATCAATAAAAACGCCGCCAGCATGACGGCGAGGGTCAGACCAAAAACCATGACCGGGTGCCGGTCAGTCGGGGGCATAAAGGGCGTAGATGGTAACGTCACCTTTGATTATTTCCTCTTGAATACGTTCCGGCGGCAGATCGTCAATACACTTGCCAGTATCGGGATAGGTCTGGCCGTTATCTTCATCTTCGCCCATTGCCTCTTCGCGTGGCCCCCACAGGATGTAACGCACCTTGAAGGGAATGTCATCGCTGAGCAGCGTGTCACAATCCAGCCCGCGATACCAGTTTTCGACCTGTTCCCGGCGTTCTTTGGCGGGCACCGTCTCGAAATCGTGCCCGAACACGACCACTGTATCCGTGTAGGCCGGTATCCACAAACTGACGCTGGGTGAGGCTAACACCACCGCGTCACCTTGTCCGTTGTCTCTCAACCATTCGATGGTGTGCCAGTAATTACTCTCGATCAGCAATCCCGCTTCCAGTCCGCTGTCAGGATCGGCAACCGCGCCAAACAGCGGAATACCGAGCACAAACACGTTGGTCGGCACGATAAACACGATCAGCGCGATCATGGATGGCGCGCGCCACTTTTCCGGCACTTTATAAAACCAGTAATCCTCCAATGCGCGTACCGCAAAATACACCAACGGGATGATCAGGCCCATCACAAGGCGGCGCTGCAAGCTAAACGGCATATAAAGGCCGATGACATTTACGATGAACCACAGCAGCATAAACTGATCGCCGTCACGCTCGAAGCGGCGGACGGCCCGCACTAACCCCGGAATGGCGACCAGCAGCAGCAGTCCATACCCGAACAGGTAGAGATAGGGCGCGGGCGACAATGTTTCGTTTTGGGTATTGAACTCGCCAAAAATGTTATTGAACCGGAAAACGGCCAGGTCATACACGACAAACGGAATCGCGGGCAGCCAGAACATAGAGGCCCACCGCAGTTCGTGAACCGGGAATTCTTTCGTGAGGTAGTAACGGGCAATCACGTATAACACCAGTGCAGCACCAATGGGCGGCAGCGCGGTCGGCTGAATCAACGTCAGTCCAATCGTGAGCAGCATCACGCCCAACCCGCCGTTTTCCACGCTGGGTTCCGCCGTGAATCCGCGCCGGAACACGATCAGATAGGTCGTTGCCAGCAGCGCAAGACAGGCGATACTGGCCGGAAAATGGGCATTGGTATAGGCTGCATACAGGGGGAATGCTTCCGGGATATTCATATCGGCAGCCAGCTTATCCTGGTCAAACAGCAGCAGCAGCCAGCC
>JAFGTJ010000378.1 GCA_016934195.1 Anaerolineae bacterium
ACCTCGGCAAGTCCCCCTCTCTAGCTCTGCTGGAGAGGGGGATTTAGGGGGTGAGGCCGTGCCACCTAACAACTCGTTCGTGGCCCCAATGCTCAAGGGAATACTCAACCAGTTATAGACGCTCGCCCGCCGCTTACGGTATAATCACCAACTCGCCTGAATCGGGAGGGACGATTCGGGTTCCAAACTCCCCGGCTGTCGGACCCGGACAGCCCTCGCGTCAGCATCGTGTTTAAGCCTGCCGGAGTCGCACTCTATGAAGATTCTGCTACGCATCCTGCGCTACATGCGCCCCTACTGGCGATTGGCCGTCCTCGTCTACACCTGCCTGATCGTGGCAACCCTGCTTACCCTGGTGAGTCCCTGGCTGATCGGCAGCGCGATTGACACCGCCCTGGGCGAAGGGAACGATTTCGCCCTGTTCCCCAACGAGTGGAGCAGCAAACAAATGCTCACCACCACCGCGATCCTGATCGTGGCGATCTCGTTGGCGCGCGGGCTGGTGAATTTCGGCCAGCGCTACGGGACGCAGTGGCTGGGCCGCAAGATCGCTTATGACCTGCGCATGGACCTGTTCACCCATTTGCAGCGGCTGCCGTTTGCATTCTACGACCACACCCGGATCGGCCAGTTGATGAGCCGCGCTATCGGCGACGTGGACGAAATCCGCTTCTTCGCCGGGATCGTGGTCGGCGATATCATCAACCTGATCGTGCTGCTGGTCGGCATTTATGGGATCATGTTCACCATCAGCGCCAAATTGACATGGATCGTGCTGGCCCCGCTGCCAGTCCTGTTCATCATCGCCTTTATGTTCGGCGTGCGGATTGAGCCGTTTTTTGGCGAGGTGCGCAGCAAACGCGGCGCGATGTACGCCCGCATTCAGGAGAATCTCTCGCAGATCGTCGTGGTGAAAGCCTTCGCCCGCGAAGCTTACGCCCGCGATAAATTTCACGACGACAACACCGACGTTCTCAACGCCTGGATGAAACTTGCCAACCTGTTTACGCTGTCGCTCCCGGCGGTGTGGTTTTATATCGGCATTGTGACCTTCCTGCTGCTGTTCTTCGGCGGACGGCAGGTTATCGACGGCGATATCACGGTCGGCACGCTGGTATCACTCAGCGCCTATGTCGGCCTGCTGGCCCTGCCGACGCACCGCATGGCCTTCATGATCGACGTGACCGCCCGCGCCCTGGCGAATGGCAAACGTATTTTCGCCATCATCGACACCACGCCTGAGATCAAGACACCGCTGGGCGCGGTCAACCCCGGCACGCTCACGGGCCGGGTCGTGTTTGACGATGTATCGTTCGTCTACAACGCGCGCGAAGACGAACCGGAAGTTGAGGTCCTGCGCAATATTTCGTTCGAGGCCCAACCCGGCACCGTCACTGCCATTGTGGGAACAACCGGCAGCGGTAAAACCACCCTGATCGACCTCATACCGCGTTTTTACGACGTCTCAAACGGGCGCATCCTGGTAGACGGTTATGATGTGCGCGACCTGCCGCTGAAGCTGCTGCGCGCCCAAGTCGGCTACGTGATGCAAAACACCTTTCTGTTTAACGCCACCATTCATGAGAATATTGCCTTTGGCCGTCCCGACACCAGCCGCGAGGAGGTCGAAGCCGCCGCCAAAGCCGCCCGCGCCCATCACTTCATCCTGGAATTCCCCGACGGCTACGAAACGCTGGTCGGGGAACGCGGTGTCACGCTGTCCGGCGGCCAGCGCCAGCGGATCGCCATCGCCCGCGCCCTGCTGGTGGACCCGCGCATCCTGATCCTGGACGACGCGACCGCCAGCGTGGACAGCCGCACCGAGTACGAAATCCGCGCCGCGCTGCAACACCTGATGCAGGGCCGGACCACGCTCATTGTCGCGCAGCGGCTCAGCACCGTCATGCACGCCGACCAGATCATCATGCTCGAAGATGGGCGCATCGTGGAACAGGGCACCCACGACGAATTGGTCCGCCTGGACGGGCGCTATGCGCACCTGTGGCGTCTGCAAACCGACCAGGAACCACCCGACGAGGATATACGCGGTATTGGCCGGTCCGACGACGACGTGATCCCGCCTGCCCCGCTGCCACCCGAAGTCGAAGATCGCCGCACCAAAGAGCGTGTCACCGCTGAATTCGCCGCCGTTGCCGCCAAACAAGATTCCCGGCGTGATTCCCGGAAGGAGGACGGATCATGAGCGACGACAAACCCAAACTCGAACGCCCCATTCTCGAAACGCTGCGCCGCCTGCTCGATTTCGTGGTCCCCTACCGCAAGCGCGTGATCGCCGTGCTGGTCCTGATGCTGTTCACCTCGGCGTCAAGCCTGATCGCGCCGGTCCTGGTCCGGCAGGCGATCAATCTCGGCCTGGAACAACGCGACCGTAACGCGCTGGCTCTCTACAGTTTCGTGTTTCTAGGAATGAAGGTGCTGGAAGGCGTCAGTTTGCGGTTCCAGTTGTTCAACATGATCTGGACCGGGCAGCACGCGATCATGGACGTGCGGCAGGGCCTGTTCTACAAATACCTGGACCTCAACCTGGCCTACTTCGATCACAACCGCGTTGGGGACTTGATGTCGCGCGTCACCGAGGACAGCAACTCGCTACAAAACTTCATTACCTGGGCCGTTGTCGGGACCATCAACAACACCTTTACCCTGATCGGCATCATCGTGTTGATGCTGGTTTACGACTGGTCGCTGGCCCTGCTGACCTTCACCATCCTGCCGCCCATGATCGGGTTAACGTGGTGGTGGCGCAAACGGTCCTCCAAACGCTACCGGGAAGTGCGTAAAGCAGTTGGAGTCGTATCGGCCAGCCTGCAGGAAAATCTGGCTGGGATGCGCATCATTCAGGCGTTTGTACGCGAATACCGCGAAAAAGCGCGTTTCGGCAGTGTCGCTACCGACGAACTCACCGCCAGCCTCAAGGCGGACCGGCTGGCCTCGATCTATCTGCCCGGTATTGACGTGATTTCGCAGGTTGGCGTCGCCATCGTCCTGAGCGTAGGCGGGCTGCGCGTGCTGGACGGCGACATGAGCGCCGGGACACTGGTCGCCTTCCTGATGTACCTGGACATGTTCTTCAACCCGATCCGCGATCTTGCCATGCGCCTCGACCAGTTCCAGGAAGCCGCCGCCGCCGGGGAACGCATCATCACCGTGCTCGAAGCGCAGCCGGAAATTCTGGACCGTCCCGGCGCGCAGCCGCTCGCCAACGTCCGGGGCGCGGTCGAACTGCGCAGCGTGAGCTTTTTCTATACCAGGCCCGAAACCACCTTCTCCGATGCGCCCGCCGAAAGCGGCAGCGGTAGCGGCAGTGAAACAAAACAACCGGCCTCTGATCCTCAGGCTGGCGCTGAAGCGGATTCAGGCGAAAAGCAGACCCATGTGCTGCACGACATTGATCTGGTGGTAGAACCGGGGCAAACGGTCGCATTGGTGGGACATACCGGCGCGGGCAAAAGCACGCTGGTCCGGCTGTTAGGCCGTTTCTACGAACCACAGAACGGGCAAATCCTGTTTGATGGCACCGATATCGCCTCTGTTACCATGCAGTCGCTGCGCGACCAGATGGCCTGGGTCCCACAGGATACCGGCCTGTTTGCGACCACCATCGCCGAGAATCTGCG
>JAFGTJ010000379.1 GCA_016934195.1 Anaerolineae bacterium
GCGTCCGCGCCGGAACTGCCCCAACGCCTGACGGCTGAAACGCTCCTGTCGGGGTTCCGGTGGGCTGATGTGGCATTGGGCGAAGGGGTTCACGAACACAAACGGATCGAAGAAGTTCGCGCCGCGCCGACCGGAGAACTACCGATTGCTGCGCTGGATTTTCCGGTTGTACGACCTGATCCAAAACCACGCGAAGATAAGGTGATCATTACCCGCGACCCGGATGATATCGATGCGTTCCGGGTCGCCCAACAGCCCGTGACCAACGCGCAGTTTGCGGTGTTTCTCCAGGACCCCGCCGGGTATGCCAACAAAACATGGTGGGATTACAATCCGGCGGCGCGGCGGTCCCGGCCCGATATTCCCCCACCGCCGGGGACACCGGGCGACGATGATCCGCGCACGATGGTTAACTGGTGGATGGCGGTGGCGTTCGCGCTGTGGCTGAGCGCGCGGCTCGGTGAAGACATACGCCTGCCGACCGGCGAGAAGTGGCGGCGGGCCGTCGAACGGAGAAATCGCGCGGTGGATGGCCTGCGGGAATGGGGCTGTTATGCTGATTCCAACAGCCCAATCGCCCTGTTCCGATGGGGCAAAATCCGGCCCGCTGTGTATGCGGTCGATGCGGTGAACCGCCGCCAGGATTTAACCGGCGCAGAGATGGCCGGTGATCTCGGTTTTCGTATGATCCACACCGGACTCCCGTTTGATGGGCTGGCGGGACCGGGGATAGGTTGAATTGTGTGCGGTTAGCCTCACCCCCCGAAGTATCTCAACCAACCGCGCGATCACGCCGTCCAACTCGCGCAGCACATCCGCATTAGATACCCGTAACACGCGCAATCCCAATGATTCCAGGTAAGTCTGGCGGACCGCGTCTTCTTCCGGCGTGTAATCGTGAATCGGTCCATCGACTTCGATCACAAGACGCGATTTTGTGCAGTAGAAATCAACTACAAACCGTTCAATGGGATGTTGGCGGCGAAAGTGAACACCTAGTTGATTACGTCGCACTCGCTGCCATAACGCCTCTTCCGCCGGGGTCGGATCGTGACGCATCTGGCGAGCTAGCGGTTTGAGTTTCTCCCAGAGTTCGGGGGGCGTTTTCCAGGGAACGTTAGTCATGGTCCAATCTCCTGGTTTACCCCTCCCCTAAATCCCCTCCCCGTAAACGGAGAGGGGGCTTGAGCGCACAACTGGCTCCCCCTTTCTCCGCGTGCGGGGAAAGGGGGCCGGGGGGAAAGGGGTAAACGTCGATAGGGGAATGCGTTGGTCAAGGTCCAATCTCCCGGTTTACCCCTCCCCTAAATCCCCTCCCCGTAAACGGAGAGGGGATTTGAGCGCACAACTGGCTCCCCCTTTCTCCGCGTGCGGGGAAAGGGGGCCGGGGGGAAAGGGGTAAACGTCGATAAGGTAATTCGTCTACCGCCCCCGTGCCGGAATCTGGCTGTTAACGCTCCCCAACAACCCTTGCAGCCCGCCGTAATTGGTTTCGCACGTCTCGCCCGATGACAGGCGGCGGATCGCATCGTCGCGCCATGCTTCCTGGCGGCTGTTGGCGGGCCGACCGTTGCGCACCAGACGCCATTCTTCCAGCGCGGCCTCGACGGTTGCTTCGTCGCCACACAGCGCGTCATAGGTGCGCGCCAGGTAATAATGCAGGTTCATGTCGGTGCTGAGAATGAACGGTTCCAGCGCGTCATCCGGCCCACACGCCAGATCGCTATGCCCGCTCGTGACGTTGGTCGTCGTACCAGGCGGCACGCGGTCCGCGATGGTGGCGAACAGGTCCTCGGCGTCACGGAGATTGGTGCGGGCCTGTTCGGGCGCGTTGGCGTCCAGGTAAGCGCGTCCGCGTGCCAGCCGCAGCAGGTACTCGATATTTTCCGTTTCCTCAAGCGTGTCGATGTTGGGCAGAAAATTCGGATCACCGCCCTCGATATCGTCGCGGCCCACGTCCAGCAGATTCAGGCCGTCTTCCAGCAGTTGGAGCGCCTGGTTGGGACCGCCGCTGTCGCTGTACAACTGTGCAAGGTGAAACCGCGCCAGCAGCAGCCGCGAATCGGCCTCTAATACCCGCTCGAATACGGTTTGGGCGCGATCCGGTGCGCCGAGCGTCTGGTACAAACAGCCGACTTCCAGCAGCGCCCCGGCGTGCGGATCGGGATCGAGACGGGCGGCGGATTCGAGGTAGAGTTCGGCTTCGGCGGCATTCCCGGCCCGGATCGCGCGCTGGCCGAAGACGTTGTAGATCGTCGCGGCGGCGGGCGGAGCCAGGAAGTAAAAGACCACGATCACGACCATAAACAATGACGCCAGCATGAACGCCAGTTTGCCCTGCCATGCGCCCGATGTCCCGCGCAAAATCAGCTCGTTCAGCAGTTCGCGCCCGGCGATGATGCTGCCCAACCCTAACCCGATCTGCGCGATCAGCGACGCGCCGGAGAGCAGGTCCGGCCCGTTGATCGCCAGCCGTTGGGCCAGCAGCGTGATCAGCACCACCGAGGCCAGCGCCGGGATAAACGCCAGGATGAACCAGAACGTATTCATGCGGCGCACGCGGCGCGCGCGCGGGTAATTCAGGAACCACCACCAGCGCGCCGGATCGGGTGGGGTGGGCTGGCGTTCGCGCAGTTCGGCGGTGGAAATGTCCGCCGTCGTGACCGCTAACTGGCCGGAGCGCTGCAAACGGGTTTCGCTGCGCATCACGAAGGCCAATGTCTGGCGCTTGGTTTCGTAGGTCGCGCCTTCGCTGTGCTCGATGGCTTCCTGGACGTGATCGCGCGCCCACAGCACGTTGAGCAGGCGCTGCCGGATATCATCCCGGCGGGCGAGGTCCGCGCCGCCCAATACGGCGGGCTGATCCTGCCCAAAGCGCACCAACCGCCCTTTCAGATCACCAAGCGCCTCGCCGATCTCGCGGTTTGCTGCGCCCGTTAACGCCGAGAATGCGCGTCCTGCGGCGCGGGGAGCCAGCAGCAGCGCCCCACGTACCGCCTGCGCCCAGGTGATGCTGGCCGGATCGACGATCACGGGCGGACGGTCGGACAGATCGAGCGCTTCTTCCAGGTGCAGCAGCGCGGATTCATATGCGACGCGCGCTTCGGACAGTTCCAGCGTGTTAGTTGATGGATGGTGTTGGGACTCCATAGTTGCATCTCCCTCGCACCCGCTTATTCTGCGTGGTGATGTATCTATGGGTAGTGTAGCACAGTCCCGGCGGCGCTCACAAACGGATGGTGGGCGTATGATGGGCGCTTATGCTACCCTTTCCCATCGCGCATTGTGTGCTACAATGGCGCACATGATGAAAGATACCAACCCTCAACGCACCTACCACTACTACGATCTGCTGATGGCGCTGTTCGTGACCGTGCTGCTGATCAGCAACCTGCTCAGCAGCGCCAAGATCATCGATCTTAAGGCCGCGCTTGGCCCCATCGCCCTCGTATTCGATGCCGGAACGCTGGTCTTTCCGGTCAGCTACATTTTTGGCGACGTGCTCACCGAAGTCTACGGCTACCGGCGGTCGCGCCGCGTGATCTGGGCCGGATTCGGGGCCAATGCGCTGCTGGCGCTGTTCGTGTGGATCACGGCGGTGCTGCCCGGTGAATCCGGGTGGGCCGGGGACGTGGGCCAGGACGCCTACGACTCGGTGCTTGGCGGCATCAATGGCCTGATCGTCGCCAGCCTGATCGCCTATTTCCTGGGCGAATTTTCCAACAGCTACGTCATGGCACGAATGAAGGTCTGGACCGGGGGCCGCTGGCTGTGGAGCCGCACCATTGGCAGCACGCTGGTCGGGCAGGCGGTCGATACGACGGTCTTCATGCTGGTAGCGACGGCGCTCGGCGTGTTCAGCACCGACATCCTGCTTTCGCTGATCGTGACCAACTACATCCTGAAGGTGGGGTTTGAGGCCGCGCTGACGCCCATCACCTACCGCATCGTGAACCAGTTGAAACGCATCGAACACGAGGACTACTACGACCGAGACACCGATTTTAACCCGTTCCGGTTGGGGGTATAAAAACCTCACCCCCTAACCCCCTCTCCAACCAGGTTAGAGAGGGGGAATTAAGCCCGTCGGACCCCCTCTCCCCCCCTCTCCATAGCGTAGCGTCATGGAGAGGGGGCCGGGGGGTGAGGCTAACCGCAAACACGCCGCACATGATCAACAAGGACGCACCATGACCAATTCACCCGCTAATCCATTGAACGATGACTTGCTGAACCAACTCCCCGGCGAGGACACTCTGCCGGAAGGCCACAAAAGCGGCTTCGTCGCCGTGATCGGGCGGCCCAACGTGGGCAAATCCACGCTAATGAACGCCATTTTGGGCGAGAAGATCGCCATTGTCAGCCCCAAGCCGCAAACGACGCGCATCCGGCAGTTGGGCATCCTCACCCGCGACGACGTACAGATCGTATTTGTGGATACCCCCGGCATTCACGATCCGCAAACCGCCCTCGGTGAATTTATGGTCCAGGTGGCGGTGGACGCGCTGCGTGATGCCGACGTGATCCTGTTCGTGGTCGATACCAGCCACCCGCCAACGTCCGCCGACCGTCGCATCGCCGAGTTGATCCACGAAGCGGAAGACGTCACGCCGGTTTTGCTGGTGCTCAACAAGGTGGATTTGGCCGAAAGCCCGGAATCGCTCCAGGCGAACACCGACGCCCACCGCGCACTGGTCCCCAACGCGGCCTGGATGACCACCATCGCCCGCGAGCACGAGGGAACCGGCGCGGTCCTGGATCACCTGATCGCGAGATTGCCGGAAGGTCCGCGTTATTACCCGGCGGACCAGCTCTCGGATACCGCCGTGCGCGATATCGTGGCCGAGATCGTGCGCGAAAAGGCGTTGATCAACCTGGAACAAGAAGTTCCGCACGGAATCGCTACCCAGGTCGAGGAATTCAAGCAGCGCAGCAAGGATATGACCTACATCAACTGCACGATCTTCGTCGAGCGCGATTCGCACAAAGGCATCCTGATCGGCAAACAGGGCCGGATGCTCAAGACCATCAGCCAGCAGGCCCGCCAGGAGATCGAGCAGTTTCTGGATACCCGCGTGTACCTGGATTTGTGGGTCAAGGTGCTGAAGAACTGGCGGCGGGACGAACTCGCGCTCAAGCGCTTGGGGTACCGGTTGCCGAAGTAGCCTCACTCTACCCCGGTCCCCTGCGCCGTGCAAATAATGATACAATCGGAACAGGGGCGATTCATGGAGGAAATCGGGATGGCCGACACGCAAATACGCGGATTAGGCATTGACGACATTATCGGGGATAAGCGCGACAAGATACTGCAACTGGCCGACAAACACGGCGCGACCAACGTGCGCGTTTTCGGATCGGTGGCGCGTGGTGAGGCCGGGCCGGATAGTGACCTGGATTTGCTGGTGGATTGGGACCTGACGCGCATCTCGGCCTGGGGCGGCGCAGGACTGGATATCGAACTTCAGCAGTTATTGGGCCGCCGTGTGGATGTCGCCAGCGAAGACAGCCTGTACTGGTATGTCCGCGATCAGGTGCTGCAGGAGGCGGTGGTGTTATAAAACGGAGTTTTTGGCATATACGTCACCCGCACGATCTGAACATGCTAACAGGCGCTTTTCGCCTCAGAGGGGAAAAGCGTCTGTTTCGCTTAGACTCCAAATGTATCTAATGAATGTTGGCGACATATATTGTGCATTTCTCGAATTTTAGGCAACAGTTGTACAATAAGTTTAAGGTAGTGGGAGATGTGAGTATGGGTAAAAGGCTTGGTGACTACGCACAGTCGTTCGACGCAATTCTGGTTAAAGTTCGCGAATTTGACACCGCTTCTAAGCCTGATATTGCAGGATATAAAACTGTGGTTCTTCGGAAAATGATACGGGACTACCGGGTTGCTACTTATTGGACGTTTAGAAATCGGCATACGCAAGAAGTCCACCATCATTCCCTCACACTTAGAACCATTCGGCATTATAAACGTGGTTGGGAAGAAGATGAATGTCTCAAAATCACAATTACTGATCAAGATGGGCAAAACGAGATGCAGAGGTTGGTTGACTTTCTGGTTTCATTGCCTGATTTGTGCGAAGAAGGGGAATACCTTGTTATAAATTCAGAAAATTTGAGTGATCGCATGGGACAGATACTCCAAGCAGTTTCCTGTAGCGATCAGAGTGTCATGTTGATAGCTCAAATCTTATCTTGGGTAAACACCGACGCTAATGCCAATATGGGATTAGTTAAATTAGCATCTGATGATAGAGACAGGGCAAAGTCACTGGTTGCGGCACTCAATTTTGGTCGATATTCAAAAGCCCTGGCTCAGTTACGAAATATGGTAGAAAGGAATTTGCAGGAACGGTTCTACCAAAAGTTTCTTGAAGATAACTACTGGATGTTTGGGAGTGAATACAGTGAGCTAATTAGTAAACGTGCCTTGTCTCTGGGTATGCAAACAGACTTTCCGCTTCGCCGCACGGTGGATGGTTATTTAGATATCATTGAAATTAAAACGCCTTTGGATGGTAGCCCCCTCTTTGACATAGACAAATCCCATAATAATTTGTTTCCAGGGCGAGAATTAACCAGGGCAGTAGCTCAGGCTTCAAACTATCTTTCAATATTAGAAGCTGACCAATACCGAATTGAACTTCAAGATAAACTTAAAGTTGATAAGGTACGTGCAAAAGTAGTCATTGGCAGAGATGGTATCGATGCTCAAATTAAGGCATTAAGAGCATATAACGCGGACCAGGCACGAGTTGAAGTTATAACCTATGACCAGTTAGTAAGAATCGCGGAGCGAATTCTAGATATAATGGCAGAGGAAAATCCTTTACTGGAACAAGTTGAGATTGAATCAATTGAGGAATTTGACGCTTCAGAAGATGTTACAGACCCTGGGGTTGTACAATAATGTACGCCGTCAAATCCCAACGCATCCGCGCTCGCTGACGACGTACACGCACTATGTACCCTACCCCACAACATACGCCCGGCACGCCTCGTCCAGCGCCTCTGGCGTCATGCGCGCCGGGACTCCCTCGTATTCCGCGATAGCCACCACAATCTTGAGCAGGTCACGCGGGTGAACCGCTTGCACCCCCCGGCTAATAGATCACCTGCCGCAGTTGGTACCAGAAATTGTCGTATTCGGGTTGACTGCCGTTGATGGTGTCCGCTTTGCCCCGCTCGCCCATTTTAGTTTCCGGGCAGGTTCCCGGCATCCCGCCCGTGACCTGGAAGGTGCGGATCAAGCCGCCGGTTTCCGCGTTGAGTAAAAAGATATCATGGTAGCGCTGCACGCGATTGACGGAAAATATCCGGTTGTTGTTGTCGTCATAATACGGGCAGTTTTCGACGATATTCTTGCGCTCTTCGGAGACGCACACCACGATATCGGTTTCGGCCTTGTTGTTCGCCCGCACCTCGTCCGGCAGCTTGATATGCCAGCCATGCCGGGTTTCATCGGCC
>JAFGTJ010000380.1 GCA_016934195.1 Anaerolineae bacterium
AATGCCAACCGCGCCGATCCCGCCAGCGCCGTCCCGCTGCTGTACGTGCAGCAGCCCTACCGCAACCATAACGGCGGGCACATGGCGTTCGGGCCGGATGGTTATTTGTACGTGGCGATGGGCGACGGTGGCTCCGGTGGCGATCCGGATGGTAACGGCCAGAATCTCGGCACGCTGCTCGGTACGATCCTGCGGCTGGATGTGGACGTGAGCGCCGACAACGGTTACGCCGTCCCACCCGATAACCCATTCGTGGACGATTCCGCCGCCCGGCCCGAAATCTGGGTCTGGGGCCTGCGCAATGCGTGGCGCTTCAGCTTCGACCGCGCCACCGGCGACCTGTATATTGCCGATGTGGGCCAGAATGAATGGGAAGAAATTCACGTCCAACCGGCAGACAGTCCTGGCGGGGAAAACTACGGTTGGAACGCCTACGAAGGCACGCACGTTTATTCCGGCACGGCCCCGGCTTCCGAGGTGGTCATGCCCCAGTTGGAATACAAACACGACAACGGCTGGTGTTCCGTGACCGGCGGCTACGTCTACCGGGGCGCGGCGATCCCCGGTTTGCAAGGGTACTACCTGTACGGCGACTGGTGTACCGGCACAATCTGGGCGGCGCGGCAGGACGACGCGGGCGCATGGTCCACCGTGATATCACTGGAGTCGGGGCGCGCGATCAGTTCGTTCGGGGAGGACGAGGCGGGCGAACTGTATTTGCTGGATCACAACGGTGTAATGCTGCGTTTTGAGCCGTAATTAGCCCCTCCCTGTAATCCCAACGCACGATCCCACAAAGCGGAGAGGGGCTTGTTGCTCGTCGCAATTTTCCCCTCTCCACAACGTGGGGAGGGGGCCAGGAGGAGGGGCTGGTGAGGCTACTCGTCCAGCGTACCTTGCAGCAAGCCCAACGGGAGCGGCGCGGGTTGATCGCACTGGCTGGTTAACGCGATGGCCTGACCACGCTCGGAAGACTCGTAGAACGACTGCATAATGTCCAGCACATGAAACGCCAGCGCGCCGCTGGCCCGGTGCGGCCTGCCGGACCGGAGCGCGTAGGCCAAATCCGCTACGCCAATACCCCGGCTGACCTGCGGATCGTGCGTCAGCGGCACGTCCTGCCAGCCGACCTGGTGCCATGATCCCTCGTGCCAGCCGCCGCCCTCGCGCCGCTGAAATTCCTGATTTTTGACCTGCCACACACGCACTGGCCCGCGAAAAGCGTTGGGATCGGGCACGCTCAACGACCCGTCCGCGCCGTATAATTCGATACGCGGCAGGGTGTCGGCCCAGATATCAAAACTGGTGATCACGGTCGCCACCGCGCCGGAGACAAATTCCAGCGTGCCGGACACATGCGTCGGGACCTCAACCGGAATCCGTTCACCGAACCATGTTTCGCTGGTGGCGATGCGTTCCGGGAACGAGATACGCGCCGAACACATCACGCGCTTGACCGGCCCCAACAGACTGACCAGCGCGGTCAGATAGTACGGTCCCAGGTCAAACAGTGGCCCGCCGCCGAACTGGTAGAAAAAGTGTGGATTCTGGTGCCATGCTTCCGGCCCGTGTTCCGCGAAAAACGCCACCGCCGCGACCGGTTCCCCGATCCAACCATCATCGAGCACTTTGCGGCTGGTCTGGATGCCGCCGCCCAGGAACGTATCCGGCGCGCAGCCCACGCGAACCCCGGCTTTTTCTGCCGCCGCCAGGATTTGCTGACCTTCCTCGCGGGTGACGCCGAGCGGCTTTTCACTGTAAGCATGTTTGCCCGCCGCGATGATGTTCAGGCTTACTTCGGCGTGGACTTTGGGCACGGTCAGGTTGATCACGATCTGGATATCGGGATCGGCCAGCAAATCATCGACCGAATACGTCTTCAGGTCGTGTTCGAGGGCGAAGTCTTGCGCGCGGGCGAGATCGATATCGGCGCAGGCTGCCAACTCCAAAATCGAGGAAAAGAACGTGCAGCCGCGCACATACGCCGGGGCAATGCTGCCGCAGCCGATGATGCCAACTTTGACTTTTTCCGGTTTACTTGCCACGTCCCAACCCTTCCTGTTCCAGGTAGCGGAAACTTTTTTCAACCGCTTCCATCATATCGGTGGCGCAGCGATCCAGTTCCACGATCAACCACTCCGTCGCGCCTTCACCGGCCTTGACGATGGCAGGAATATCGACCACGCCGTCGCCCACAGCGGTCATCGGGTCTTCGCGGTTGCTGGCCGGACCGTCCTTGATGTGCAGCAGCGGGGCGCGTCCGCCCAGTTCGGTGATGACCGCCGCCGGGTTCGGTCCGGCAACCTGCACCCAGTACACGTCCACCTGGAAGAACACCGCCGGATCGATCCATTCCTGCATCAGCTTGTAAACATACTGCCCGTCCACCTGGAGGTATTCCCACCAGTGGTTGTGAATGCCGAACGTCAGGCCGTGTTCCGCCGCCCACTGCCCGACCGCGTTGAACTCGTCACAGGAACGTTTGATACCGTCCATCGTCTTGAAGTCGTCCGGCCCCTTGCCGGAGACGATCCGTTCCAGCCCATACGCCTCCGCGATTTCCAGCACGCGCGCCCGGTTTTCTTCCGAGGGAAACGGGACATGCGCGCTCGGAACCGCGATTCCCAGGTCCTTATACAGCGTGGCGGCTTCGGCCAGGTTATCCGGGCTGCCAAACGGCTCGATCCCGGCGTACCCGATCTCGGCCAGTTTCGTCACCACGCCCGCGAAATCGTCCTGAATTTCGGCGCGCAGCGAATACAGTTGCAATCCAATTGGGGGTTTAGCCATCGTAACAAACATCCTTTTTGAGAGTAATCAAACAACGTGACCAGATTCAAATGACCGTACTACATCAAACACCATTTGCAGCGACTTGATGTTGTCCTGGCAGGTAGTGGCGGGCAAAATCCCCTCCGTCACGGCGGTATAGAATTCGTGCAGCAAATACGCCTGGGCCGTGCGCGGCATCGCCACATCGGGGACGCGCTCAATTTCGGTATTCACATTCTGGAAACCGTCTACGCCGGTCCAGCGCTGCACGGATACGGCGTCATCGTCCAGTATGATCACGCCTTTTTCGCAGTCCAGCCGCCAGGACCCATTCCAACTGGTTTCGCGCCCGGTCGCGCACCACGATCCGTCATACGACGCCGAGATACCGCCCTCAAATCCGAACGATACCGACGCGCTGGCATCGCCGCCGAACCAGCTCCAGGGCGGATTCCAACTCCGGCCAAAAACCGATACCGGGTCACGGTCCAGGAAAAAGCGCAGCATATCGAAATGATGGATCGCCATGTCGATGATCAGCGGGTACGGCATTTGTTCGCGGAAACCGCCGAAATGCGGCCCTTTGTAAAACTGCACCGCCACCGATCCGACCGCGCCTAATTCGCCGGAATCCAGCAGGCGTTTGACCGTCTGGGCCGGGACGCTGTAACGGTAGTTCTGCGCGACCATGTGCAGCACGCCGGTTTGGTCGGCCTTGCGCACAATTTCTTGAGCGGCGTCCAGCGTATCGGCCAGCGGCTTTTCGGACAGCACGGGAATTCCGGCATCCAGCGCCGCCAGCGAGATCGCGCGGTGGAACTGGGGCGGCGTCACATCGATCAGACCGTCCGCCTCAACAACATTCAGCGCCTCATCCAACGTCTTGAAAATCAGGGCGCGATCCAGGCCGTATTTGGCCGCCTGTTCGTCCGCGATGGTATCATTGACCTCGACCCACGCGGCGAACTCTACTTCGTCCGACGCCTGGATCGTCCGCAGCCATGCGCTGCCCATCCCGCCGATGCCAACCTGTACGATCTTCATGTGATGTAATCCTTTTTGGACCCGTTTGATGCCATGTAATTTTGGGTCTTTTGGATTTCGCGTGGTTTACCTCACCCCTAAATCCCCTCTCCACACGCGGAGAGGGGATTTAGGGGTGAGGTAAACGGTCGAGCATCAACTTGACCACGCGAATTCCCAGAGAACCGTAATTTTTAAATCCGGTACACTCATCTACCAATGAACCGTGTGCCGAAAACACCGGGATCATACCCCGCCCAACCGGTCCCACTGGCCGTTACCGGGAACCCGTTCGTCTCCCCGGCGGCGCGTGATGCCCAGCGAATCCAGCCGTTCGAGGAAATCCAGCGCGTAGCGGCGCGTGGTCTGGAAGTGATCGCGCAGTGTGGCAACGGTCAGCGGTTCGCCCCGGTCCAGCGTGGCGCGGGCAAAGGCGATCCACTCGCGCAGCACGTCCGGCATCAGGATCACGTCCTCGCTGATACGGACCAGTTCGCCCCGTTCGATCAGGCTGTCCAATACCGCGTCACTCACCAGATCGCGCGCCTGTCCGACGGTTGGCGGCGTGTGGGGCGTTTGCTCGAAGGCGCGCATCAGATCGCGGACTGCCGCCTGCTGCGCGGACGTGTAGCGGATCGTATGATCGGGCAGATGGATCGCGCCGTTGGCCGCAATGATGATGTGACGCGCGTCCGCCAATCCATTCACCGCCGCCTCAAATGCGCCCGGTTCCAAACGCAGGCGGGTCCGCAGCATTTCGGGCGGCATTCCCAGGCGCAGCGGTTCGGCGGCGTGGAAAGCTGTCAGGACGCGCGCCGCCCGTTCGACCAGCCGCGCCCATACCTCGGCATGGATCACCCATTGACCGGGCAGCAGGCGCAATTCCCCGGCCCGCTGCGCCGCGTCGAACAGGTCGCCGTCAACAGCCCGATCTTCAAAAAAATTGCCGAGCGGGACCGGGCCGCGCTGTCCGGCCAAATTCACCAATAGGATCGCCACCGGATCGCGGCTGTACAGCGCCTCGAAACGCGCGATCACGTCCGGCCTGAAGCGCTTCCAGCGCCGCCCCGGTGCGGTATCCAGGATCACGCCGCCGCCGATGGTTTCCGGTGGAGACGCACGCCGTAAAATATAGCGGTCGCCGGGAGCCGCGACCAGGGGATTTTCCAGCCGGACTTGAATCCAACCCTGTTCGCCGGGTTGTACGCGCTCTTTGTCCAGTACGCGGACGTAGCCCATTGCTTCCGCCGCGCCGACGAACAGTTTCACCGGGTCGTTGTGCTCCAATGGACGCGCCGCCGCTGGCAGGTAACGCAGCCAGACATCGAGCAAAATGGTAGGATGCCACGCTCCCGGCAAGCCCAACACGTTCCCGCGCGCGATGTCGGATTTTTCCACGCCGCGCAGATTCACCGCCAGCCGCCGCCCCGGTCCGGCGCTCTCGATGCTTTCTTCGTGCGATTGCAATCCCCGGATGCGGGCACGCACCCCGGCGGGCTGGAGTTCGACTTCCTGACCGGTCTGTAAAGTGCCATCGCGCAGCGTGCCGGTCACAACCACGCCGAATCCGCTCATAGTAAACACGCGATCCACCGGCAGGCGCGGATTGCCCACGTCGGCGCGGGCAGGCTGCGCGCTCAGCAAACCGGTCAGCGCGGCGACCAGATCGTCCAATCCCGCGCCGGAGTGGGCCGATACCGGGATGATCGGCTGGCCGTCGAGGATCGTGCCCTGCACCGTCTCCATAATGTCGAGCTGTACGAGGTCCAGCCAGTCGGGATCGTCCACCAGATCAATCTTGGTCAGCGCGATCAGGCCGGTCGGGATCGCCAGCAGGTCCAGAATCGCCAGGTGCTCGCGCGTCTGCGGCATAACGCCCTCGTCGGCGGCAATGACCAGAATCACGGCATCGATGCCGCCCACGCCGGACAGCATATTCTCGATAAAATCACGGTGGCCGGGCACATCCACGATCCCGATTCGCTCACCGTTGGGCAGATCGAGCCACGCGAAACCGAGGTCAATCGTCATTTCGCGGAGTTGTTCTTCTGCCAGGCGGTCGGGGTTGATGCCGGTGAGGGCTTGCGTCAGGGTGGATTTGCCGTGATCGACGTGTCCGGCGGTTCCAATAACGTGCATAAGCTGTAGCTCTTCCGTGATTTAACAAAAATCAGGTAGGGGCGCTGCTTGCCGCGTCCCGGCCAGACGCCAAACATTAAAACAGGGCACGGCAAGCAGCGCCCCTACTTTTGTAACGTTTTTAAAGCATCCAATAACGACTCGTCCTGGTCGGGGAGCACCGTGCGCGGATCGAGCAGCAGGCGATCCTGGGCCACGCGCGCGATCACGGGCGGGTAATGCTGGCGCAGCCGCGCGGCTGCGTCGTTGGGCTGGTCCACGCGGGGAGTCAGCGCCCAGGTTGGCAGTGTTTCCCCTGGCAGACTGCCACCGCCGACGGTCGATTCGGCGGAAATCACGTCCCCGCCGACTGCCGCCGCCCATAATTCGGCCCGCGCGCGGATCGCATCCGGCGAGGCGCTGATCATCTGCCACACCGGGATTTTTTCCAACGCTTCGCCGCGCCGGTAGTGTTCCAGCGTGGCGGCTAAACCCGCCAGACACAGTTTGTCCGACCGGATGGCGCGCGCCAGCGGGTGACGTTTGAGTATCTCGATCAGGTCCGCGCGCCCGATGATAATCCCGGCCTGCGGTCCGCCCAACAGCTTATCGCCGCTGAATAACACCAGATCGGCCCCGTCCGCCAGACTCGCCTGAACGGTTGGTTCGTGAGATAACCCGAATTCCGCCGGATCGATCAGCGCACCGCTGCCGATATCGTCCAGCAGCAGCAGATCGCGTTCGCGGACCAGTTCCGCCAGGTTGTGCAGCGGCACGGATTCGGTAAAGCCGATCACGCGGTAATTCGAGGCGTGGGCGCGCATGATAGCGGCGGTGTGGTCGGTGATGGCGTTCTCGTAATCGCGGTAGTGGGTGCGGTTGGTGGTGCCGACTTCGACCATGATCGCGCCGCTCTGCCGCATCACGTCCGGGATACGGAACGATCCGCCGATCTCGATCAACTGGCCCCGGCTGATGATCACTTCCCGGTTATGGGTCAACGCCGCCAGCGCCAGCAGCACGCCGGACGCATTGTTATTGACGACCATCCCCGCTTCCGCGCCGGTCACATCGGCCAGGATACGGGCAATGTGGGTGTCGCG
>JAFGTJ010000381.1 GCA_016934195.1 Anaerolineae bacterium
ACCGGGTTGGATGCCATGCGCGCGGAGTTTCTTGATTAGGCCGCTTTCATCCGTTGGACAAGTGAATGGGAGTCAGATCATGACGACCACCAGCATACGGCAGGTTTTAAACGTCAAAGAGCAGGTCAAGGCCATGCTGCAAGACGCGGATGGCGTAAATGGGATTGGCGTCTCGTGGGACGATGAGGGAATCCCGTTCGTCCAGGTGAATGTCGAGCCGCAGTTGCGCCCCGATATTCAACTGCTGCTGCCGCACGATATCGATGGCGTTCTGATCGGAATCGAAGACATCTCCGACGTTCACGCGCTGTAACCCCCACGTCCCGCGATCCTGCGCGGTGCGGTTACAGCGCCGTGCCGCAATCTCTACTCAGTCTCAATATTCTCCTGATGATCGGGAGAATCGGGAAAAATCACCTTGACCGCCAATGTAAACTCCGGCAGCACGTCGCCGCCGCGGATCGTGCCGTCTTCCGCGATGCGTTCCGGCGCGTGATCGGGCGCATACACCTCGACATAGCGCTTATCGGGATTCACCACCCACACGACCGTCCCGGCGCGCAGGTAGTTCACGACTTTGATCCGCATGTCGCCCTCGTCGTCTGAAGGGGACAGGACTTCGACTGCCAGATCAGGGGGCAGCGGGTTATAACCTTGCCGGGCCAATTCGGGTTGGCGTGCTTTGGACATAAACGCCACATCGGGCGCGTACCGTTCGCCCGACACCCAATAACCGCCCGCCTCGCCGGTGACGTGCCCCAACGGATTCTGCATCAGGTAGTGGGTGATCCAATAGCTGATCCGGGCGGCGACCTGCGACACATACGGATTTGATGGCACTTCAATCACCTTTCCCCCGATGAATTCCAACAACCGGTCGGCGTTCTCCGGCAGCGCGGCGAACCGGTCGAATTCCTCAACCGTCATACGGCGTGTTTGCACGGCCATGGTGTGATTGCCTTTCGTCTATCCCGCTGCCCTGATTATACTGTATCCCGGCGCACGGCATGACCTGGACGGCGGTTTAGAGTCCCTGGGCTGCCCATAAACCCGTTCAAAACACCCCCGCGTGTATGAAAAGTGTAAAATTCCCCCGCTTTTGATACGTTTCCTGCGTTTTGCTAACGAAAATCTATTACTCTAGCGCTACACTACTAACGCTGCATGGATGTGCAGCCGGACTGATTCCCAATTTATCGGAGGTACCACCCGTGAGCAAAGACACCCCCCGCCCCGACACCGACGCGGCTGACGATGCCGCCAACAATGCAGCCGCTGACGTGGCCGCTGATGTGGCTGATGACATGGCCGACGGTGTGACCGGCGCGGCTGAGGATGAGATCGACGCGCCTGCTGCTGCCGTCGGGGAGGACGCCCCGGAACCGGAAACAGACCAGGAAACAGACCAAGCGCCAGACCAGGAAACAAACTCCATTGAGGACTTAATGGCACAATTAGAGCAGGCTCAGGCCAAAGCAGACGAATATCTTGACAGCCTGCAACGCGAGCGGGCCACATTCCAGAATTATAAAAAACGCATCGAGCGCGAACGCGAAGATCAGCGCCAGGCGATTACCGGCGGCTTGCTGTTGAAACTGCTGCCCACGCTGGACGATTTTCACCGCGCGATGGCCGCCGTTCCCGCCGATCAGCGCGACCAGTGGTTCGAGGGCGTGGCCCTCATTCAGCGCAAACTGGAACGTTTTCTCGAAGACGCGGGCGTGACCGAGATCGAGGCCGAGGGCCAACCGTTTGATCCGAAGTTTCACGAGGCGATTAGCGTCGATGCCGATTCCGAGGCCGAGAGCGGCACGATCACGCAGGTGTTGCAGCGCGGCTACAAGCACGGCGAGCGCGTCTTGCGCCCGGCGATGGTGCGTGTCGCGGAGTAGTCATGAGTGGCGAGTTATGAGTTGTGAGTTTTGAATATGAATACCCGGTGTCAGAACGGCCCATGTGCTCTCAAACACCAATAACCTGAAACGTATCACGCATAACCCAAAACTCATCACGCATAACCAGTTATCATCCGGCAGTTATCAACCAATAACACAACATATCGAGATCGAGGAAAAACACATGTCTAAAATCATCGGGATTGACCTGGGAACAACCAACTCGGTGGTAGCCGTGATGGAAGGCGGCGAACCGACCGTGATCGCGTCGGCGGAAGGCGGGCGTTTGATTCCGTCGGTAGTAGCGATCAGCAAGCAGGGCGAACGGCTGGTCGGGCAGTTGGCGCGGCGGCAGGCCGTTATGAACCCGGAAAATACGATCTTTTCGGTCAAGCGCTTCATGGGCCGCAAGTTTGACGACCGCGAAGTCCAGAAGGCGCTCGAATCGGTGCCGTACAAGGTCAGCGCGGCCCCCAACGGCGATGTGCGCGTCCACATGGGCGGCAAAGCCTTCAGCCCGCCGGAAGTGTCGGCCATGATCCTGCAAAAGATCAAGGCCGATGCCGAAGCGTACCTGGGCGGCGAGGTCATGCAGGCCGTGATCACGGTCCCGGCGTACTTCAACGACAGCCAGCGTCAGGCCACCAAAGACGCGGGCCGCATCGCGGGCCTGGAAGTGATGCGTATCATCAACGAGCCAACGGCCTCGTCGCTGGCTTACGGCATGGACAAGAAAAATGACGAGACGATGGCCGTGTATGACCTGGGCGGCGGCACGTTCGATATCTCGATCCTGGACGTGAGCGAGGGCCTGATCGAAGTGCGTTCGACCAACGGCGACACCTTCCTGGGCGGCGACGACTTCGACGAACGGATCATCGACTGGATCGCGGACGAATTCAAGCGCGAACAGGGGATCAATCTGCGCGGCGACCGGCAGGCGCTCCAACGGCTGAAGGAAGCCGCCGAGAACGCCAAGAAAGAGCTTTCGACCACGATGTCGGCGGAAATCAACCTGCCGTTCATCACGGCGGACGCGACCGGCCCCAAGCACCTGAATATGACGCTCAGCCGCGCCAAACTGGAGAGCCTGGTAAGCGACCTCATCACCCGGTCGATTGAGCCGTGCAAGCGCGCGCTTCAGGATGCGGGCCTCAAGGCCCCGGAAATTCACGAAGTGCTGCTGGTCGGCGGTATGACCCGTATGCCCGCCATCCAGGAAGCGGTCAAGAATTTCTTCGGCAAGGAGCCGAACAAGACCGTCAATCCCGACGAAGTGGTCGCGCTCGGCGCGGCGATCCAGGCGGGCGTGTTGGGCGGCGAGGTCAAGGAAGTTTTGCTGCTGGACGTGACGCCGCTCACGCTGTCGATTGAAACGTTGGGCCGCGTGGCGACTCCGCTGATCGAACGGAATACCACCATCCCGACCAAAAAAAGCCAGGTGTTCAGCACCGCGTCGGACGGGCAAACGCAGGTGGAAATTCACGTCGTCCAGGGCGAACGCCCGATGGCCGATGATAACAAGACGCTCGGCAAATTCATTCTGGACGGCATCCCGCCCGCGCCGCGCGGCGTCCCGCAGATCGAGGTCACATTTGACATCGACGCTAACGGTATTCTGAACGTGACCGCGCAGGACAAAGCGACCGGGCGCGAGCAGAAGATCACCATCACCGCCAGCAGCGGTCTGAACGACAACGAGATCGACCGCATGGTCCACGAGGCCGAACAGCACGCCGCCGAAGACGCTCACCGCCGCGAACAGGTGGAAACCCGCAACCGCGCCGACGGCATGATCTTCACGGCGGAAAAGGCGCTGCGCGACTACGGTGAGCAGATTCCGGCGAGCACGCGCGAAACCATCGAGGAGAAGATCGAGGTGGTTCGCAAGGCGCTCGAAGGCAACGACATCGACACCATCCAGCGCGCGGCGGACGACCTGGGCGTGGCGATCCAGCAGATCGGCGAGAGCATGTACGGGCAGCAGCCGGGGATGGGCGGCCAGCCGGGACCGGGCGATTTCGCGGGTGGTCCTGGGGACTACGACATGCCGGACGATGGCGACGACGTGATCGACGGGGATTACACCGAGTCGTAAAAAACCGCCCCTGTTTCGAGCCAAAACAGCGTATCAGGATCGCACAGGGGCAATCGCTTCAAATACACGAAACGGCCTCACCCCCTCAATCCCCCTCTCCATCCGAGACGTTTACCCTCGCTGGCGCTCGGCTAAACTATGGAGAGGGGGACTTGCTAAGGCACATGCCACCGCATCTCCCCCTCTCTAGCTTGGCTGGAGAGGGGGCCGGGGGGTGAGGCCGTTTTTCCGACGTAAAGGTATATTTTGAAGCGATTGCCCCAGGATCGCACCCGGTACGCTGTTGTTGTTCCCGTGCTATAATATTGATACCAGTGGGTAGTAGCGAGGGATGGGTCATGAGCGTAAAAAATTCCGTGCAACGGGGAATGGAGACGTTTGCTCGCCGCGTGCAGCCGGACGATCTGCCAGAGCCGGTCCGTAAGGCGTTGGCCCCCTATTGCCCCGACGACTCGACCGGCAAGCTGGTCGCCATTCCGCCACAGCGGTACATCGCGGAGTATGACCGGTGGTACAACGATGTGCTGATCCGGTGGCGGCAGACGCCGCCCCGCGTGCTGTCATTCGATGAGGATGCGCTGGTCGTGGTGAATGGGAACACGGTGGATACTACGCGGGTGCAGCGTATCCCGTTCACCGATCTGCTGGAAATCACGCATGTGTCGGAACTGCTGTACTCGTTCGTAGAACTGGTGTGGCTGGATGGCGAGCGCGTGGAGCGGATCAAGATCGAGTTCAACAGCGTAAGCAGCCGCCTGATCGAGCCGGGGTTGAAGCAGGCGCGCGTATGGCTGAGCACCTACCCCGATCCGGTGGACCAACCCGACGCACCCTGTGACCACTTTCCGTACAAATTCGCCACCTTCACACGCATGAGCCTGCTGGACGGCGAGCGTCCCGTGATGGCCGTGTACGAACCGGCGATTCGCAAAAGTGGTAAGGTACGGTGGGGCTGCCATTCTCCCAACCGGGCGATCCTGCTGACGCCGCAGCGGTTGATTATCGTCGAGGATGCCCGACCTGGCTGGTGGGGCAATCCCTACCGGATGGCGCAGCGCTATGTCCCGCGTGGGCAGGTGCGGCGGGTGTCCCTGGAGCCACAGCCCGATTTCACCGAACTGCATATCAACCTGGGCGGGACGTATTCCGGGCACGAATTGGTATTGCCGTTGTCCGAGGCGCAGGCGGGGCAGGTCTACGCGCAGATCAAGGCGTGGATGGACTGAGAAAAACGCGAACGATCACAGATTTTGCCTGTATCTGTGTTTATCTGTGTTCATCTGCGCCCTGTTTTGATTTAGTTGCTATCGGGCTGCACGCCGGGAACCGCCGCCGCGATCCCGCGCAGGCCCCGGTCGATCTCCCAGGGGTAGACGATGTAGGCGTCCGTCACCGCGCCGTAAAAGTCGGGTTCGGCGCGGCTGAACAATGAGCGGTACGGGTTGAAGTGGAAAACGCATGTAAACGCGGTCGCGCCCGCCGCGCCGCAGCGACTCTTCACGGCGGTGCTGGTCCGGCCACTGCCCCACACGTCATCCACGATCAGCACGCGCTTATTGCGCAGCAGGTCCTCGGCGGGGAACTGCAAAAAGGACGGCCACATCAGCAGGCGCGCCTTATCGTCCATGCCGGGCGGGTCCTCAGGGAAATCGACCGCCGCCGTGAGCACGCTGGTGATATCTAATGCCTCGCTCAGCAGACCGCCAGGGACAATCCCCCCGCGCGTAATCATGACCATCGCCTCAAAACGGCCCGCCGCGCGCAGTTGCGGCAGCAGCACATCGACGAGTTTGTCTACATCCGACCAGGTGAGCCATTCCTGGCGCAGCGGTCTGCGTGATGGGTCCATAATGTAGTCCTTTAAATCCCTTAAACGTTGCGATGATATTACCCTGGTGAGTCGCCATTATGCCCGCAGTCCCCCCGAAAGTGACACTCCGCACGGATTAAAATCCGGCGGCTTCTTCAAGCCGCACGCGGTTCTCGCCGGAGCGAGCCAGTTCCCCGGTGTCAGCGGGACTACGCTTGCCCCGTACATCGACGGGGTGACGATACTTGGGTTCTGGAGCGGCATAGCGCCCCAACTCATGGAACTCGTAGCGGGACAGGATGTTGGCTGCGCCCACCACGTCGCGGTGAAACTGGCGGCCACAATGCGGACAGGTGAAGATTCGTCCGCGTGGCTTGTGTCGCTGCCCACAGGCCGGACAGGTCTGGGAGGTGTAGCGTTCCGATACCTTGTCGTTGACCTGGATACCGGCTTCTGCCGCCTTGTATTTGATGTACGTGCGGATCGTCCCGTGCGACCAGTTGGCGATCTTCTGCTGGCTGACACGCCCCAGGCCTTTCCCGTCCGCGATGTCGCGCACATCGCCAATCGCAATCAGTCCGACGCGGTGCTTTTGCGCCCATGAGATGACCTCACGCGCAATCTTGTGCTCCATATCGCGCTGCTTGTGATCGCATTGTGTCAGAAATCGCGCCTTCCGCGCCCGGAGTCGCCGCCAGCGGCGTGAACCGCGCCGGTAGCGGGTTAGCTGCGCATCGATTGAGGCAATGCGCTTGTTGCGGTACTGGTTAAGCGCCCGCAGTTCGCGGCACGAGACTACGCACGCTTCGCGCCCATCGGTGATCGCTGCCGGGTGGATTTCGCCCAGGTCCACCCCGGCGACAAACTCGCCAAACGGTTCCGGTTCGATGCCATCATCGACCACTACATGCCAGATGTAGCGACGGGACGCCACATCAAACACCAACCGGACTTCTTTGGTTTGCGCCTTGTTCAGCCAGCCAAGATGTGAAGGCAGCCTGACGCGCAGGCGCTCCAACCCCCGCGCCAGCGAAAGCTGCATCACCCCGTTTTCGATCTCGTACACCCCTGTGTTTTTCCACACAGTGGTCCGGTAGTTCTTGCGCCAGTAGGGGAACCGCACCGTCTCGTCCCCCTGGTGGCGCAGCGCGTGGGTGGTCTTGCACGCCTTGTAGAACCCCTGTTGGGCTGCGTCGATGCTGTGCGCGTGCAGGGTTGAGGGAATGTTCGAGTCGTAGCAGTCGTTCAGTTTTTCGGCGTCCCCCTGGCGCAGCCAAATCCCGTGCCGCCGGTAGATGCGCCAGTGCTCGATCATCACCGCGTTATAGATACGGGCTGATTCTGCGTTCAGATCATCCGCGACATCAGATGGCAGGTGGCAGGCAAACTGAAAGGTACGGATACTCATACTGGACCTTAGCGAATCTCTAGACTCACCGACTATGATACTGCACAAGCATGGCTAAAGCCAACGAGAAACCCGCCTAACCGCCAGGGTTAAAACCCTGCGGCTTGCGGCGGGTTCAAATCCTGTCAAAAACCCCGCCCAGTCCGATCACGCGCCCTGCTTGACACGATCCCAATTTTGCCGCATAATAGCAACATCGTTACGAATTTGAATGGGTTTGCCCTCAGTTCGATCTACAACTCACATCCCCTGATCTAACCTGAGAACGCTTGTTTTCAGGCGTGTTTGATTCACCGATTATCTCATGCCGTCCAAACGCCGCTGAACGCGGTGCATAATTCAGGGAACATGATAGATGAATGAGTTGCCTTTGACGGACTTCGGGCGTGCTCAAGCGCTGTTTGGCGCGTTCGATTCCTGCCTGTTTCTTCGCGCTGTGGCCGAGGGGAACAACCCCGGCCAGATTTTTGTTGACGATGTGGATCACCCGCGCATCGGGTTGGCTGTGACCGCCGAAGCATCACTCCTGGCCGGGGACCCCGGCTATCTTGCCGGACTGGACGTACTCCGGGAGTTTTTGCAGCAGGTGGTGTTCAAGGGGCAGTTACGCCACATGGATACGGCGATGACGCTGGCGGTTTCTCCCGCAAGCTGGGTCGAACGGCTGCCCGCGCTGATCCCGACCCATGAACTGGAACCATTGTCACACTACTACTACCGCTGCCACGCGCTGACGTTCGACTGGCGCGCCCATGTCCCGCACGGGTATGA
>JAFGTJ010000382.1 GCA_016934195.1 Anaerolineae bacterium
CCACCTTCCGCGCCGACGACGATCTGAACGTGGTGGTGACGCTCGGCGCGCACAACCGCGAACTGCCCATTTACGCGGTGTTTACCGCGCCGTCCGGCATCGCTTACGCGACGGACGTGCTCGACGCCGACGAAACGGTCGGGACAGTGCTGCTCGGCCTGGACTGGGAAGCGCAAGGGGCGAATTTCTGGCCGGTGGGCGATTGGCAGGTGGACGTGTATATCGACGATGCCCGCGAATCCCGCGTGAGCTTCACGGTAGAGCCGGTCGAGGTCGCACCGGAGGGGTAAGATCAACACAGGACGCAGATAAAAGCGAAAAACGGTGGGCAGGGCGCTATGTCTGATATGCTGATCGTGCTGGTGCTGATCGCGTTTTACCTGATCTCATTAGGCTACTTTGCGCGGCTGTTTTACAAGCGCGGCGTGCTCAGGAGCCAGTTCAGCCCGCATTTTCGCGCCTGGATGAATAGCATCGACATTGACCCGGCCTGGACGCGCTGCGTGATCCAGTTCAATCAGGGTTACGTCCATCTGGAAGGCGTCCGCGCCGATCAGGGAAACCAGCTGCCGGAGCGATTCCACTACGAGTACACGATCCCCGAACGCGCGTTGGCAGGCTTGAAGCGCAAGGTCAAACGCGCCGGGTTCAGGCAGACGGACTATTCAAGTGTGCCGGTCATGGAGCACGACAATATCGTGACACGGTGGCAGTATACGCGGCGTTGAATTGTTTTCAGGCTGTAGTATACTGAGCGTAACAATAATTTTGCGTTGTAGCGGTGTTATGGGTTGTTGGTTGTTGGTTCCTGATTTCTGGTTGGGGATCAGGCACAATTGGGGACGAACCCATCACTAAATACTAAAAACCAATAACTCAAAACTAATCACTTCTTGTAGAAAGAGATTTTAGCGTATGACTACTTCACATTCCGCACGGACCGATCCCTTTATCGCTGCACAAACTCAGTTGGATGCCGCCGCCGAGATTTTGCAGCTTGACCCGGCGATCTACGACCTGCTGCGCGAACCGCTGCGCGAACTGCACGTCCGAATGCCGGTTATGATGGACGATGGCACCACGCAGATTTTTAAGGGTTTCCGCGTGCAGTACAACGACGCGCGCGGCCCGACGAAGGGCGGACTCCGTTTTCACCCCAACGACACGATTGACATGGTGCGAGCGCTGGCGGCGCGCATGACGTGGCGCTGCGCGGTGGTCGATCTGCCGTTGGGCGGTGGCGCGGGCGGCATCATCTGTAACCCGAAGGAAATGTCGCAGGGCGAACTGGAACGCCTCAGCCGCGCCTACATCCGGCAGGTGGTCCGCATGTTGGGCGACAAGGCCGATATCCCCGCGCCCGATATTTTCACGCCGCCGCAGGCCATCGGCTGGATGATGGACGAATATTCGACGCTGCGCGGGTATTACGATCCCGGCGTGCTTTCCGGTAAACCGCTGCCCCAATCCGGCGCGGCCTTCCGCGATGACGCGACCGCGCGCGGCTGCGTGATTTGCATCGGGGAAGCGGCGAAAGCGCTCGGCCTCGACACGCCTACGCTGGTCTTTCAGGGCTTCGGCGGGACCGGGCAGGCGGCGGCGCTGCTGGCGCGCGAGTTGACCGGCGCGCGGATCGTGGCGGTGGCGGACGTACACGGCGGCGTCTATGCGGCGGGCGGTCTGGACCCGGATGTCGTGATCGCGCACCACGCCCGCACCGGCTCGGTCAGCGGGTGTCCCGGCACGGAGCCGATCTCCGATTCTGATCTGCTGGCGCTGGATGTGGACGTGCTGGTCCCGGCGGCGCGGGAAAACGCGATCACGAAGCATAACGCGGCGGACGTGCGGGCGAAGGTGGTCGCGGAACTGGCGAACGGCCCCGTTACGCCGGACGCGGATATGATTCTGCACGAAAACGGCGTACAGGTGATCCCCGATTTGCTGTGTAACGCCGGGGGCGTGATCGTCTCGTATTTCGAGATGGTGCAGAATACCTACGATTACGCCTGGGACGCCGAGACGGTGGACCGGCGGCTGGACCGCAAGCTGCGGGCGGCGTTCGCGGCGGTGACGGCCAAGACTCAGCAGTTAGGCGTGAATTCCCGGTTGGGCGCGTACTGCCTGGGCATTGAGCGCGTGGCGGAGACGGTGCGGCTGCGCGGCTGGGCGTAGGGAAACCTGACCCTCTCGATTCAAAATGTGTAGGGGCAATTCATGAAGGGTCTACACGAATTAGTGTGAAAACAAATTGTAAGGGTGCTTGTTAGCCCCTCCCCCTAACCCCCTCCCCACACGGTGGAGAGGGGGAATTCCGGCGAATGGCAAGTCCCTCTCCGCTTGCGGGGAGGGATTTAGGGAGGGGCTAACAAGTTCACACTTTTCCGCGTTGAGCCTTCATGAATTGCCCCTACAATAATGCGATACCCGGCTCAAGAAATGATTGAGCGAAAAATATCCACTTTTTGAAAGGCAACCTCATGACCCACCAACTCCCTATCCCGACCCTACAGCCGGTGATCCGGGTGCTGTCGGATGAGCAGGTGCGCGCCATTCATGCCGCGAGCCTGCATATCCTGGCGACGATTGGCGTCGATATGCAGGATCAACAGGTCCGCGCGCTGCTGCTCGATGCCGGAGCCTGGGAATCCGGGGATCGCCTGCGCGTGCCGGAGAAACTGGTCACGGACGCACTGGCGCTGGCTCCCTCGCGCGTGCTGATGCACGACCGGCTGGGTAATCTCGTCATGCCGCTGGAACTGGGTAAGGTTTATTTTGGGTCGGGATCGGATGCGACCTTTACGCTGGACCTGGAAACCGGCCAGCGGCGCAGAACGACGGCGGACGACGTGGAAAACTTCGCGCGTCTGGCCGGTGCGCTGGATAACATTGATTTCGTGATGTCGATGAGCAATCCCGTCGACGTGCCGCCCGGTGACGTGTACATTCACGAGTTCGTGCGTATGATGCGCGGATCGACCAAGCCGCTCGTGTATACCGCCAAAGATCGCCGCGACCTGGAAGACATTTACCGGATCGGGGTCGCTGTCGCGGGCAGCGAACAGGCGCTCCGTGAAAAACCGTTTTTCCTGCTGTACCCGGAGCCGATCTCGCCGCTGTTGTTCCCGGAAGAATCGCTGCAAAAACTGGTCTTCTGCGCGGAAAAGGGCCTGCCGGTGGGATTTATTCCCTCGACCAATACCGGCGGCGGCGGGCCGATCACGCTGGCGGGCGCGCTGGCGTTGGGTAACGCGGAATGCCTGTTGGGACTGGTCATTACCCAGTTGGTCCAACCCGGTACGCCGTTTTTGTACGGCTACAACGTCTCGACGCTGGACATGAAAACGAGCGTGGTCAGCTACGGCTGCCCGGAGTGGAGCCTGTCGATGGCCGCGATCTCGGATTTGGCGCGGTTTTACGGGCTGCCGGTGTGGGGCTACGGCGGCGCGACGGACAGCAAAACGGTCGATGCGCAGTTTGGCGCGGAAGCGGCCTTTTCGATCATGACGGC
>JAFGTJ010000383.1 GCA_016934195.1 Anaerolineae bacterium
GCAGGTTGCGACCGCCACAATCGGCACCGACGCCTTTCAGGAAGTTGACGTAACCGGCGTGACACTGCCCGTCACCAAGCACAATTACCTCGTCTATCGCGTCGAGGAACTGGCCTATACAATCCGCGAGGCGTTCCACATTGCGCGGACCGGGCGGCCCGGCCCCGTGCTGATCGACATTCCGAAGGACGTGCAAAACGCCGTGACCGAGTTTGTTTATCCCGAAGACGAAATCGTGTTACCCGGTTACCTGCCGCCCCAACCTGCCAGCAATGAACAACTGCAAGACGCGCTGCGTCTGATCCAGGAAGCCCAACGGCCCGTCATTCTGGCGGGACACGGCATCAGCATGTCGGGCGCGTCGGCGGAAGTGCTGCAATTCGCGGAAATGACCCAGACCCCCTACGCCCTGACGCTGCTGGGTAAAGGCGGTATGCCGGAAAGTCACCCGCTGTCGTTGGGCATGATGGGAATGCACGGCACTGGCACCGCGAATCTGGCGATCCAGAATGCCGATTTGCTGCTGGCCTTCGGGATGCGGTTTGACGACCGGGTGACGGGCAATCTGCGCACTTACGCCCCCAGCGCCCGCAAAATTCACATCGACATCGACGCCTCAGAAATTCACAAAAACGTTCACGCCGATTTGCCGATTGTCGGCGATCTGAAAACGGTCATGCGCCAACTGCTGCCGATGGTCCAACCGTTGGAACATAAAGGCTGGCTCGGCCAGGTCCGCGACTGGATGGAAGACGCCGACGAACGCGATATTGTCAACCAGGACGTGGGCGACCGCCTGCTGGCTGCGCACGTCATCCACGATATGTGGCAAGCCACCCAGGGGAACGCCGTTATCGTGACGGATGTGGGCCAACATCAGATGTGGGAAGCCCAATACTATCCCCACGAACGCCCGCATACTCTGCTCACGTCTGGCGGGCTGGGCACGATGGGTTATGGACTGCCCTCCGCGATTGGCGCGACGATGGGCCTCAAGAGCACCAACGTGTGGGCCATCGTGGGCGACGGCGGCTTCCAGATGACGATGACCGAGTTAGGCACCGCCGCGCAGGAGCGCGTCCCGGTCAATATCGCCATCATCAATAACGGCTTTTTGGGCATGGTGCGCCAGTGGCAGGAGTTCTTCTACGAGGAACGCTACAACGCCACGCCAATGCTCAGCCCTGATTTTGTCAAGCTGGCCGATGCCTACAACATCCCGGCGCGGCGCGTCACCCACCGGAGCGAAATCGCCGACGCGATAGCGTGGGCCGAGAGCATCACCGATGGTCCCGTGCTGATCGATTTCCGGGTGGAAACGCACGACATTGTGTATCCGATGGTTCCGGCGGGGGCTGACCTGCACCAGATGATCCGCCGCCCAACCCCGTCCAAAGATTCGGTGTAAGGGAGAAATCAACATGAAACAGACACTTGTGGCGCTGGTCGAAAATAAGCCGGGGGTGTTGAACCGGGTCGCCAACCTGTTCCGGCGGCGGAACTTCAACATCGACAGCCTGACCGTTGGACGCACCCAGGACCCGCTCATCTCACGTATGACAATTGTCGTGGATGCCGAAGCGGAGCAGGTGCGCAATGAACTCTTTAAACTGGTGAACGTCATCCAGGTCGAAGAAGTGACCGATGTGCCCAACGTGACCCGCGACCTGGCCTTGATCAAGGTCCTAGCCGACCGCGAGACACGCGGCGAAGTGATGCAAGCCTGCGCGATCTTTAACGCCCAGGTGCTCGACGCCGGGCCGGAAACCCTGATCGTGGAAGTGACCGGCGACGAACGCGAGATCAGCAGTCTGGTGGAACTGCTGCAACCTTTCGGTATTGTCGAGATGGTGCGAACCGGCGTTGTAGCCATGTCGCGCGGCACCAACACTCTGTCCACCAACGGATATCAAGTGACTCAACTTAACGGCAACGGCCAACGTGCCACCATCTATTAGGAGCCTATAACGTGGCGAATCTCTATTACGACAAAGACGCAGACCTGAAATACCTGGACGGCAAGACGGTCGCCATTATCGGTTATGGCAGCCAGGGACACGCCCACGCGCAGAATTTGCGTGAAAGCGGCATTACCGTTGTGGTTGGCGAGGTGGAAGGCTGCCAATCATGGAAAAACGCGGTCGCCGATGGTTTTGAGCCGGTTTCCGCCGCCGAAGCTGCGGCCCAGGCCGATGTCATGATGATGCTGGTGCCGGATACGGTGCAGCCCAAAGTGTACGAAAGCAGCATCGCGCCCCACCTGAAACCGGGCGATACACTGATGTTCGCACACGGCTTCAACATCCGGTTTGGGCAGATCGCGCCGCCTGATTTCGTGGACGTAAGCATGGTCGCGCCCAAAGCGCCCGGCCACCGGGTCCGCGAACTGTACGTCGAAGGCGCGGGCACGCCGGGACTGGTCGCCGTCCACCAGGACACCAGCGGGCACGCCAAAGAGCAGGCGTTGGCCTATGCGCGGGCGTTGGGCTGCACGCGCGCGGGCGTGATCGAAACGACGTTCGAGGAAGAAACCGAAACCGACCTGTTTGGTGAACAAGTCGTATTGTGCGGCGGCGTGACGGCCCTGATCAAAGCCGGGTTTGAAACCCTGGTCAAAGCCGGTTATCAGCCGGAGATCGCGTACTTTGAAGTGCTGCACGAACTCAAGCTGATCGTGGACCTGATTTACCAGGGCGGTATGGGTTATATGTGGTTCTCGGTGTCGGATACGGCGGAACACGGCGGTTATACCGGCGGCGAGCGCCTGATCACCGAGGAAACCAAAGGCGAAATGAAGCGCATGTTGGACGAAATCCAGTCCGGCGAATACGCCGAGAAGTGGATCGAGGAAAACAAGGCGGGGCGTCCCTGGTTCAATGAAGCCCGCAAGCGCGAAAAGGACCTCTTGATCGAGACGGTTGGCCTGGAACTGCGCGATATGATGCCGTTCCTGAATGCCAAGCGCGTTCCCGGCGCTGATGATTAGCACTCGTTTATTATTCGCGGTGGGCACCCGTACAAGTACGGGTGCCCCGGTACACCTCATGGAAGGGGGGTGATCGAATGTCCGAAGATGGCCTTGATGGTCTTAGCGAGCTTGATGGCCTTGTTGACCTTACCAATCCTGCAAACCTGACAATTTTGCCTATACACGAAAGGATACGAACACAATGGACGAGCCTGGGGTTAGCAGCAACAATTACGTTCGGATATTTGACACCACGCTGCGCGACGGCGAGCAATCGCCCGGCGCAAGCCTGACCAGCGCTGAGAAAATCGACATCGCCCGCCAGTTGGTCCGCCTGGGCGTGGACATCATCGAAGCCGGGTTCCCGGCAGCCTCGCCGGATGACCTGGAAGGCGTGCGCCGCATCGCCCGCGAAGTCGGCACGCCGGACGGCCCGGTGATCTGCGGTTTAGCCCGCACCACCAAGAATGACATCGACAAAGCCTGGGAAGCCATCCAGGACGCCGCCAAACCACGTATTCATACCTTTATCGCTACCTCTGACATTCACATGGAGCACAAGCTCCGCATGACGCGCGAGCAGGTAGTTGAGCGCACCCGCGAGATGGTGTCTTACGCCCGGTCGCTGTGTGACGATATCGAGTTCTCGCCGGAAGATGCCTGCCGCTCCGATCCCGCTTTTCTGGTGGAAGTGCTCGGCGTGGCAATTGAAGCAGGCGCGACCACACTCAACATCCCCGATACGGTGGGCTACATCACCCCGGCGGAATACCACGAACTCATAACCTACCTGATCCGCGAAACGCCCGGCGGCGACCGCGTGTTCTGGTCGGTACACTGCCACGACGACCTGGGCATGGCAACGGCGAACACCCTGGCCGGACTCCAGGCAGGCGCGCGGCAGGCTGAAGTCACGATCAACGGCATCGGTGAACGGGCGGGCAATACCGCATTGGAAGAAATCGTGATGGCGCTGCGCACCCGGCCCCAGGTTTACGGGCTGGAAACCGGCATCGACGCCACGCATCTCACGCGCAGCAGCCGCATGGTCAGCAACTACACCGGAATGCTGGTGCAGCCCAACAAAGCCATCACCGGGGCGAACGCTTTCAGCCACGAAGCGGGCATTCACCAGGACGGTATGCTGAAGAATCAGGCTACCTACGAAATCATGACGCCGGAAACGGTCGGCCTGTCGCAGAGCAATCTCGTGTTGGGCAAACACAGCGGTCGCCACGCTTTCCGCGTGCGGCTGGAAGAATTGGGCTACGAGATGGAATCGGATGACCTGAACCTGGCCTTCCAGCGCTTCAAGGAACTGGCCGACAAGAAAAAGACCGTTACCGACGCCGATATCGAAGCCCTGATCGCGGACGAATTCTACGGGCCGGAAGAAGTCTTCCACATGGAAGGGATTCAGGTCGCGTGCGGGCAGATGGGAATGCCAACGGCCACCATCAAGCTGCGCGGACCGGATGGCAAGGAACATATTCACGCGGCCATCGGCACCGGCCCGGTCGATGCCACCTATCAGGCCATCGACCAGATCGTCCAGGTTCCTAATACGTTGGTTGAATACCGTGTCGCCGCCATCACCGAGGGCATTGACGCGCTCGGCGAAGTGACCGTTCGCATCCGGCGCGATGCCAACGGGCGGCGATCCTTTGGCGGGCATGGCGCAGACACCGACATCATTGTCGCCAGCGCCAAAGCGTATCTCGCCGCGATCAACAAAATGCTGGCCTACACCGGGTTTGCGGACCTCGCGCCGGAAGGTGACGCCGCGACCATTGGCGTCAGAGCGCCAGCCGCTACTTAACGTCCGGTTCGATCATCGTTCGATCACACACAGCCAGGGCGTATGGAATGCACACCTACCATACGCCCCCAGTTAAGGAGCATGATCATGACCACTGGGCAATCTAAAAGCGAGAACAGCAAACCGGTTGTTGCACCGGCTAAAATGGATAGCGGCGAGACGGCATTTCCCGAACCGACCGCCTGGGCCTTAAATTGGGATGGGGCAGCGCTGCACGCCGCCGGTCAACGCGGGGCATCTGCGCCCAAACCACCTGCCAAACATTCGTAAGTCAGGAGCTTAATTATGGGGAAAACACTGGCCGAGAAGATCATTGCGGCACACGCCGAAGACGTCGAATCCGTCTCGGCAGGCGATCTGGTGACGGTGACTGTCGATGTCGTCATGGCAAACGACATCACCGCCCCGATTGCTATCGAATCGTTTCAAGCGATGGGCGTGCAACAGGTTTTTAACCCGGACAACATCATGTTGGTTCCGAGCCACTTTGCGCCCAATAAAGATATCAAGAGCGCCGAACAAACCCGCACGCTGGCGACCTTTGCCGAGCAGCAAACGCTATCGCACCGCTTCCAGGTAGGCCGCGCCGGGATCGAGCACGTCGTACTGCCGGAACGCGGGCTGGTCCTGCCCGGTGATCTGGTGGTTGGCGGCGACAGCCACACCTGCACCTATGGCGCGGTCGGCGCGTTTGCGACCGGCATGGGATCGACCGATGTGGCGTTCTCAATGGCGACCGGGACGACGTGGCTCAAAGTGCCGGAAACCATGAAGTTCGTGTATCACGGCCAGCGGCAGCCCTGGGTCTACGGGAAAGACCTGATCCTGCGCACCATCGGCGCGATTGGCGTGGATGGCGCGTTATACCGCGCGATGGAATTCACCGGCCCCGCGATTCACGATCTGCCGATGTCCGACCGGCTGACAATGGCAAATATGATCATCGAAGCGGGCGGCAAGTGCGGATTCCTGCCATTCGACGACGTGGCCCGCGCCTATGTGGAGGCTCGCGCCACTCGTCCTTATACGGCCTACCACGCCGACGAAGACGCGGTCTATCACTCGGTCCACGACTTCGACCTCTCCGAGATGGAGCCGCAGATCGCGTGCCCCTACTCGCCGGACAATGTACATCCGATCAGCCAGGTTGAGCCGGAAAAGGTCGATCAGGTCTTCATCGGAAGCTGCACCAATGGGCGTTACGAAGACCTGGCAATCGTGGCCGATATCCTGCAAAGGACCGGGCGCGAATTCCATCCCGACGTGCGCGTGATGATCATCCCCGGTTCTCAGGCCGTGTACCTGGACGCGCTGCGCGAAGGTTGGACCGAACTGTTCACCGTCGCGGGCGCAGCGGTCAGCGTGAGCACCTGCGGGCCGTGCCTGGGTGGACACATGGGCGTACTGGCCTCAAATGAAGTTTGCGTGAGCACCAGCAACCGCAATTTCCGGGGACGGATGGGACACCGCGACGCGCGCGTTTATCTGGCGAATCCGGCAATCGCAGCGGCGAGCGCCATCATGGGGCGCTTGGCGCACCCGGACGAACTCTAAACGGAGGGACGATCATGCAATTTGAAGGCAAAGTTTGGAAGTACGGCGACAACATCGACACGGACGTGATCATCCCGGCCCGTTATCTCGTCACCACCGATCCGCAGCAGCTCGCGCTGCACTGCATGGAAGACGCGGATACCATGTTCGCTTCCAAAGTCCAGCCCGGCGACATCATGGTCGGCGGCAGCAACTTCGGCTGTGGTTCCAGCCGCGAACACGCCCCGATCAGCATCAAGGGCGCGGGCATTTCGTGCATCATCGCGGAATCGTTTGCGCGTATTTTCTTCCGCAACGCGATCAACATCGGCCTGCCGATCCTGGAGAGTCCCGAAGCGGCGCGTGACGCGGAAAAAGACGACGTGCTGAGCGTCGATCTGGTGGCGGGCATCATTACCAATATGCGTACCGGCAAGACCTATCAAGCTTCCCCTTATCCGCCGTTTGTGCTGGAAATCATCAACGCGGGCGGGTTAGTACCCTATACCCGTAACGTGTTGGGAATCGAGATTACCGGCTAGCGGAGCAGGCGCGCGCCTGCTCCGCACGGGGCAGGTGTGCGCATCCTACGGCGGCGTTCATCTGCCCTGCTGTTTCATTGCCAGACCAACGTCATTCATCATCATAC
>JAFGTJ010000384.1 GCA_016934195.1 Anaerolineae bacterium
GATTTCCGCGCCAAAACGGACGAATTCAAGGCACGGTTGGCCGAGGGCGAAACGCTCGACGACCTGATGGTCGAAGCCTTCGCCATCGTGCGCGAGGCGGGTCTGCGGACCACCGGCCTGCGCCTCTACGATGTGCAGTTGATCGGCGGGATCGTGCTGCACCAGGGCAAGATCGCGGAGATGAAAACCGGCGAAGGTAAAACGCTCGTCGCCACGCTGCCGCTGTACCTCAATGCGCTGACCGGCAGCGGCGCGCACCTCGTCACGCCCAACGATTACCTGTCCAAATTCGGCTTGCAGCAGATGGGACCGGTCTATCACCTGCTCGGCCTGACCTCCGCCGTGATCCAGAACCGGGGCGGCAACGAGAATATGCACTCGTTCCGCTTCAATCCCGACTGGCAGAGCGCCGACGCCCGCTTCCAATTCCTGGAACCCATCGACCGCAAGGACGCTTACGACGCCGATATCACCTACGGCACGAATAACGAATTCGGCTTCGACTACCTGCGCGATAACATGGTCCACCGCCTGGAGCACATGACGCAGCGCGGCCACCATTACGCCATTGTCGATGAAGTGGACAACATCCTGATCGATGAAGCCCGCACGCCGTTGATCATCAGCGGGCAGGCCGATACACCGTCCGACCTGTACGGGACGTTTGCGCGGCTGGTCAAGGGCTTGCAGGCCAGCAGCCAGGAAAGCATCGATCTCGAAGAGCCGGACGGCGATTACGTCGAGGAACTGCGCACCCGCAGCGTCTATCTGACCGAACGCGGCGTCGAAAAAATGGAGCGCAAGGTCGCCGCTGAAGGGCTGATGCAGGGCGACAACCTGTTCAGCGCCGAAAATTCCGACATGCTGCCCTACCTGGATAACGCCCTGCGCGCCCACGTCACCTACCAGAAAGACAAGGAATACGTGGTGATGGGCGAGCAGGTCGTGATCGTGGACGAATTCACCGGGCGCTTGATGCACGGGCGGCGCTTTTCGGAAGGGCTGCACCAGGCCATCGAAGCCAAAGAGGGCGTTGAGGTCCGGCGCGAAAATCTCACGCTGGCGACCGTCACGTTTCAGAACTATTTTCGCATGTACGACAAACTGGCCGGGATGACGGGCACCGCCATCACCGAGGCCAGCGAATTCGATGAAATCTACAACCTCGAAGTCACCATGATCCCGACCAACATGGCGATCATCCGGGATGACAGGCAGGATTTGGTCTATATGTCGCAAAAGGCCAAGTGGAAATCGGTGGTCAACGATATCCGCGAACGCCAGGAGCGCGGCCAGCCGGTCCTGGTCGGGACGGCGGCCATCGAAACCAGCGAGCACCTCGGCAAACTGCTGGAACGTGCCAACATCCGGCACGAAATCCTGAACGCCAAGCAGCACGAACGCGAAGCCGTGATCATCGCCCAGGCGGGGCGTCCCGGCGCGGTGACGATTGCGACCAACATGGCCGGGCGCGGCGTGGACATCCTGTTGGGTGGCAATCCTGACGGGCTGGCGCGCGAAAAACTCCGCCAGCGCTACGGGGTGGATGTCACCGAAGCGACCGGCGAGCAGTGGAAAGAGGTCCTGGCCGAAGCGAAAGCCGAATGCGCCCAGCATCGCCAGAAAGTGCTGGCCGAGGGCGGGCTGTACGTGCTCGGCACCGAACGCCACGAAGCGCGCCGCATCGACAACCAGTTGCGCGGGCGGGCGGGCCGCCAGGGTGATCCCGGCGAGAGCCGGTTTTACCTCTCGGTGGAAGACGACCTGATGCGGCGTTTCGGCGGCGAGCGGGTCAAGAATTTCATGAAGTGGGCCGACATGCCGGAAGACATGCCCATCGAGCACGGCCTGATCTCCAAGTCGATCCAGCAGGCCCAGGTCCGCGTCGAGGGCCATAACTTCGATATCCGTAAGCGCGTGCTCGAATACGACGACGTGGTGAACAAGCAGCGCGAGACGATCTACAGCCAGCGCCGCAAGATTCTCGAGGCCAAACCGGGCGAACTGCGCGAGCAGATTTTGCTGATGGTCACGGAGCAGATTCAGGGACTCGTGAAGCAGCACATGCCCGTCGATCATCCCACCGCCGCCGAGTGGGACCCCGACGAAGCCCACCGCGCCCTGGTCACGGCGTACCCGGTGTTGGGACAGGTCACGCCGGACCAACTGCGCGGCATCGAAACGCGGGAAGAACTGGAACAACTGCTGCTGCAAGCGGCGCTGCGCGTTTATAACGCGCATGTGGTCGATTTTGGCGACGAGGATATGTCCGGGTTTGAACGGTATGTCATGCTGGAGACGGTGGACCAGCTCTGGCAGCGCCACCTGACCGATCTGGACGTGCTGCGCGAGGGAATCGGACTGGTGGGCTTTGGCGGGCGCGATCCGTTGGTGGAATACCAGCGCCAGAGTTTTGAAATGTGGACTGCGCTCCAGACCGAGATCAAGGACCTCATCGCCGGTGATATTTTCCGCCGCGCCGAGTTGTACAAGCAGGCGCGCGCCCAGCGCCGCGATGTGGAACGCCGCCGCCTGAGCAATATCCAGGTGGGGCGTGGCGCGCTGCCGGGGATGCCGCCCGCCGCTGCCACTGCCGGGACCACTGCCAGGGCCGTCGCCGGGAACGCGCCGGAACCGCCCCAGGCCGTGCGTAATGTGGGCATGTACGATAACGTGGGGCGCAACGATCCGTGTCCGTGCGGCAGTGGCAAGAAGTTCAAGCACTGCCATTACGCCGACGTGCAAAAGGATCGCCATACCGTCTCGCAGGATTCCGTCAAGCGCAGACAGTCTACCCGGCGGCGGTAAAGTTAGCCCCTCCCCTAAATCCCCTCCCCACGAGTGGAGAGGGGACTTGACGCCGAGATTCGCTCCCCCTTTCTCCGCTTGCGGGGAAAGGGGGCTGGGGGGATAGGGGCCAACCGTGCCAGTTTCATCTTTTTTCACAACTGCATATACTTAGGGCAACCCAGGTGTAATGGTAAGAGGAAGGCCCGCATGTCGGACACGAACGATTTTGCCACCAGCCTGATGGACGATATGGACCCAGGCTTACTGGACTTGATCAAAAACCAGATCAACTCATTCATCAAATGGGACCTGGTGCGCTTCTTCCATGACAACCCGCACACCACCGACACCGCCGACAGTATTGCCCGGTATACCGGGCGGGACGTGCGCACCATCGAACCGGAACTGCTCCAACTGGCGCGGGATGGCATTTTGCAGATGGAAGACCTGGCCGGAATGCGCGTCTTCACCCTGACCGGCGACGAACCGACGCGCGCGCTGATCCAGGACTTCATCGCCGCCTGCGATGACCGGCAGTTTCGCGTCAAGGCGATCTATCACGTTATTCGCGGCCTGCGCTGAGAGGACCGGTTTCCTATGCCAAGCGACACACGGGAAAGCGAAAAACGGCAGCGCGACAAGTTGCAGCGCGATGCGTCGCGAGTCCCCACCGGAATCGCGGAACTGGACCGGATGCTGCATGGCGGACTGCTGCCCGGCACCGCCAATCTGGTCGAAGGCGCGCCCGGCACCGGCAAATCCACGCTGGGGATGCAGTTCATCCAGCACGGAATTACCGTCTGCAACGAACCGGGCCTGATCCTCACCTTCGAGGAATTTCCCCAACAGTATTATCAGGATGCCGCCAACTTCGGGTGGGACTTCCACGCGCACGAAGCCAACGATAAGCTGCGCGTGATCATGACCAGTCCCGAAGTCACCCGCGCCGACCTGCGCCAGATCAACGGGCGGCTGGAATCGCAGGTGCATGAACTGGGCGCGCGGCGCGCCCTGGTGGACAGCCTCAGCCACTTCGAGTATTTGGCCGAAGACCCGGTGGAACTGCGCCAGATCATCTACGAATTTATCAACGGCCTCAAACGCCTGGGCCTGACGACCGTGCTCACCCGCGAAAATGCGGCCTTGCTCGGTGAAACGCCCGACAGCGAAGAAGACCTCGCCTTCGTGATGGATTCCTACGTGATGCTGCGCTACGTCGAGATTCAAAGCGCGGTGCATAAGGCGCTGCTGGTGCTCAAACTGCGCGGCAGCAATCACGAAAAGGACATCCGGCAGTTTGCCATCACCAAACATGGGATCGAAGTACGGGCGCGTTTTGAGGGCACCCAGGGTATCATGAGTGGCTCGCCGGTCATGACCCACGCGGAAGCGTTCGCGGCGGCGTTTCTGAAGGGATAGGTTAGGTGTGTTGAGTTATGGGGGGGGAGATAGTGGTGCGCGCAGCCGTTTTTTTACGAATAACCAATAACCGGCAACCAAAAACTCACAATCCGCCGCTCAGAACCCATAACCAAAACCCAAGCCAACCGGGACAAAATTTGATCGTATTTTAAGAACGATTGCCTTACAATAGAGTAGGGACAGATAGCGCATGGATAAACTCAGCCTTCACCAACTGTTGAATATCTACGTGTGGTTTGGCCTGGGTATTATCCTGTTTCTGCTGGCCCTGATTGCGCGCTTTTACGAGCGGCTGTCCACGCAGCGCACTTATTACCAGTGGTTCGTGGTGCCGCTGCTGGCGCTGGCAATTGCGACCGTCCGTTTTTCGCAGTTGGACCGCGTGACGGGTGATCCGTTAGGCGACCTGTGTTTATTCGTGGCCGGAATCACGTTGGCCGCATTGTGTTACCATGTGTACCGTTTGATGACCGGCGGAGATGAAAAATCATGACCAGTCTTTCCATGCTGCTCAGCGCGGCGATGCCATTGGCCCTGTTATTCGGGCTGTGGATGCTGGCGCAGATCAGTCGCCGGTTTGGAGAGGTCACGCACCGCCCGCCGTTGTATCGCGGCTTTTACCTGGCGATGGTGTTGCTCGTGCTGCCGTTGGGCGTGCGGCTGCTGGCAATTGGCCTGACGGACGACGAGATCAAGGACCTGGGCGGCGGCAGCAGCAATGCGATGCTGCACGATGTCCCGCTGGCGCTGAGTGTGACGGTGGCGGTTGTTATCGCGTGGCGCTATTGGGGCTGGCTGGTTTATGCCCGCGAGGGTCTGGACCCGGCGGCGGGCGGGAAATAGCGGGGAGCGGTCAGCAATCAGTGGTCAGCAATCAGTGGTCAGCAATCAGCGGTTAGCGGTTAACCGTCAGCGGTCAGCTTCACCCCGGCTAAGGAACCGGGAGGCCAATACGGGGGTCTCCCGAAATCGTGTATATAGAAGAATCGGACCCTATGAATCCAGCAGTTCCCCCACCTACTATCTCCTCGGTGCCGTCATCTGGCGTATCGGAAATCGTGTATCTGGCAGACGCCAACGGCGTGATCCGGTTTGCCACGCCGCCCGCCGCCCACATGTACGGCTACGATCTCTCAGACCTCATCGGGCAGGCGGCGCTGCGTTACGTGCTGCCCGCCGAACGCGAAACGGTGCGCGACTGGTGGCAGCAGTTCGTCAACGCTCCCGACCGGCGCAGCGCCGAAACCCGTGTTACGTTTGTGCGGGCCGATGGGCAGCCGGTGCGGGTGCGCGTATCGTTGTGGCGGCTGCCGACCGGCGATGACTTCCTGGCCGTTCATCACGTCTTTGACCAACTGCGCGACCGGATGGAAACCCTCTACGCCATCCTGACCGA
>JAFGTJ010000385.1 GCA_016934195.1 Anaerolineae bacterium
AGTGACCCTGAGAGGACTCGAACCTCTAACCAATTGATTAAGAGTCAACTGCTCTGCCAGATTGAGCTACAGGGCCATTCTGGGTGGAAAATGTACCATATCTCGTGATTCAGGTCAACGGTAATTTTTTCAGCGAGAGAAGACACTTTACAAAGATTGCCGATATGGTGTAGAAAGAAATAGGGAATAACCTTACAGAGAATTCACATCCGATGACACTGGCTCCAAACATCAACGCAGCACATATCCTGATCGCCGTTCGCGATCCCGACCTGATGGATCACATCTACCACTTGCTGGCGCAAGGGGGATACAACATTCATAAGGCATATTATGCTGATGATGCCGTGTATGAATTGCAACAACGGCTGCATCATCTGGCGCTTCTCGATATTGAGATAAGGGATCGCGATCAGACGCCGTTAATCGATCATATGATCCGGTTCCCCCGCACACGCTGGATCGCATTGGTCGATAAAGATCATTCCAGCCCTAAGCACTTTTTGCATCAAGGCGCATCAGCCTATATTCGATATCCTATTCAGTCTGATATCCTGCTCAGTCATGTTGCAAACGTGCTCAAGGGCCAGAAAATGTCAACCCAGTCCCTGACTCGTTCGATTCCGCCGCGTTCGGACAATGCTCAAATCGCGTTGGAACGCCGCTTAATGGAACAGCAAACGTTATCTACCCTGACTCGTTCGCTGAGCGCCGTGCTGGACCTGGATACGTTGTTAACCCAGGTGGTCGATGCGGCAGTTCGCTTGAGTAATGCGGAAGAAGGGCTGCTGCTGCTGCCTGACGATGAAGGCAAAGCGTTATATGTTCGCGCCGTCAAAGGCATCGACAGCGAAACAGCCCGTAATTTTCGCATTAAAACCCAGGATACGCTGGCCGGGAAGGTATTCCACTCCGGCCAACCGATCCTGGTTGGCGATCAGGGGTTACAAAAAGTCAAAACAGAATACCTCGTCAAATCCCTGTTATACGTGCCGCTCTCAAGCAAAGGCGAAACGATTGGTGTTCTGGGAGTCAACAACAAAAACGCGGATCGTACCTTTAGCGAGCATGATGCCGACTTGTTACACGATCTGGCCGCTCATGCCGCCGTCGCTATTGAAAACGCGCGCCTATACGAGGACAGTGTGCTGCGCACACGCGAACTCAGCACGTTGGTCCAGGCAAGCCGCACCGCGAATTCCACGCTGGCAATTGACCAGGTGTTGTCCATCATCGCGGGCCAACTGATCGGCGCATTGGATATAGGTCACTGCTATATTGGCGAATGGAACGCCGAACAGCAGCGGCTTGACACGTTATCCGTCACGGAACGGGCAATCTGGCAGCCAGGGAATGGGCCTGCCGTGTCCATCAAGCACCACCCAGCCATTGCCGAAGCCGTCCAAACGAAGCGAGTGGCAACCGATATCCCTGCGCTATCCAGACCGTTACCCCCATTTGCGGCAAGTTTGCCACATCGTTATTTATGCCAACACCGTGCCTATGTTCCACTTTTTGCGCAAGAGCGCCCGTTAGGTATGGTCCAACTGTATCATATCCACGCGCCAGAACGCCCGCCGCAAATCGACCAACTCCAGGTTCAGCAAATGGCGCTGGAAATTGCCATCACCCTGGCCGGACCCAACGGTCAGGAACAGCGCAAATCCCTGTTCCGGTCCGCACAACGAATGCTGGAAGCAACCGGCGCGCAGTGGTGCGAAATCGCGTTGTGGGATGAAGCCACACAGACTTTTTACATCGCGCTGTCCTATGGCGATGCAATTTGGGGCGAGAAGCCCCAAGCCGGACTGGATTTGCGCCAATTCCCCCGATTAAGCGCGATCCTGACCGGGCAAAAAACCCTGGTTGGGCCACCGTCTGATGATCTGCTCTACCTGGCCGATAACGTGCATGGGAAAAGCCTGCTGGGAATGCCGCTCGTGATCAAGGGCGAAACGGCAGGCCTGGTGCTGCTCGTGGATGCGCGCTATGACCGGCGCTTTTCCCGGCGCGAGATCGACCTCGCGCGAGCGCTCAGCGTCCAGGCCGCGAACGCGCTCAGTAACGCGCGTCTCTACCGCGATCTGGAGTTAAGCCTGGAAGAATTGCACCATACTCAAAGCCGGTTGGTACAAACCGCCCGCTTATCAGCAATGGGTGAACTGGCCGCTGCCGTCGCCCACCAAATCAATAATCCTCTCACGACGATTCTTGGCGATGCGGAGTTAATACTAAGCGATCTGCCGGTTGAGGATGTGAATCACGAAGCGCTGGAAGCGATTCTGAGGGCTGGCAGGCGCGCGCATGAGGTTGTTCGCCGGTTGCTGGCAATGGCCCGCAAACAATCCGCTGACGATCTGGTCGAGGCGCTCGATATCAACCAGACGATCTCCAACACGCTCACACTGGTCAAGAGTCATATTCAGCAAGGGAACGTTACGCTGGCTATTTTGCTGGACGAAAACCTCCCGCCGGTCATGGCGGCTCAGGGCCAATTGGAAGACGTGTGGTTAAATTTGCTGCTCAACGCGCGCGACGCGGTAGTGGACCATAACGATCCCAAAATTGGCATCGCCACTAAATATCGTCCCGGTGAACGCGAGATTGAGGTGATCGTGTGGGATAATGGGATCGGCATTTCACCGGAAAAGCAGGCGCAAGTTTTTGAGCCATTCTACACGACCAAGCCCGCCGGTGAAGGAACCGGATTGGGCTTGCATATCTGCAAACAAATCATCGAAAAATGTGGCGGTAGCATCAGTCTCCAAAGCACCTATAATGAAGGTACGTGTTTTACTATCCGTTTGCCAGCATTCAACAGGCGGAATACTGCATGACAAAACCATACATTCTCGCTGTAGACGATGATCCTGATGTCCTGGGGACACTCTCGCGCGCGCTCAAACATGACGGGTACGAAGTCGGACGCGCCGCTTCAGGACTGGAAGCCCTCAAGCTGTTGGCCGCACGTCGACCGGACCTGATCATTCTGGATATTATTATGCCAGGATTGGACGGGTTAAGCGTTTGCCGCAAAATTCGCGCCGATAACCAGTATAACGACCTGGCGATCCTGTTCCTGACGGCACGCGGTCAAACGGATGACGTGGTTGCGGGACTGGACGCCGGGGGAGATGACTATGTGGTCAAACCGTTCCAGTTGTCCGAGTTGACGGCGCGGGTGCGCGCGCTGATCCGTCGGGGACAGCGCAACGCGATTATTGAAAGTCCTATCCTGACTATCGGGGAATTGCGTCTGGATTCCAATACCCACCAGGTCACGATTGAGGACCAAGAACTCATTCAACTCACGGCGACGGAGCACCGTCTGCTGCGATACCTGATGGAACATGCGAACCAGGCATTATCGCCGCACCATTTGCTTGAAGCGGTGTGGGATTATCCCCCAACCACTGGCGATCCTGACCTGGTGCGCGCGCATGTGCGCAATCTGCGCGCCAAGCTGCACGCCGACGATTTCAAGACACCGTTTATCCGTACTATTCATGGTGTAGGCTATATGATCTCAAGCGGATAACCGGAGGCTGCATATTTTTCACATAACTTTCATGGCTCTGGCCCCCAATACGTCCATTTGTCGCTTATACTGAAGCCAGACACGGACGCAAGGTAGCTGATGAGCTTGAGATTATATGTGCAAACGCCCTCATGATACCCAAACCATTCTGGCAGTTGACGATGATGCCGATGTACGAGCCACGATCCGACGCACCCTGAAGCGCGACGGACACCATCTATTGGAAGCTGACAACGCAAAAACAGCCCTCCATATGGCTCAAACACATCGTCCCGATATGATCATCATCGATATCGTGTTGGGAGGAACGAGCGGTTACGAACTATGTACGCGATTGCGTACCATGCCGTTTGTCAATGATACACCGATTTTGTTTTTAAGCGCCTGTAAAAGTCCCCAGGACGTTGCTAAGGCGCTGGATTGCGGCGGAGATGATTATCTGCGCAAACCCTTCGCCCCGCGTGAACTTACCGCGCGGGTTCGCGCGCTGCTGCGCCGGTCAACGGTACAGCGTGTCCAGCCCACTGCCTATCTCTGTATGCACGCAGAAACCCACAGCGTCACAGTTGATAACAAGCACATTTCGCTGACGCCCACCGAATACGGCCTGCTGGATTATCTGTGCGAATACCCCGATATACACCATACCGCCAATGACTTGCTTGAGAAGCTCTGGCATTATCCACCGGGCGATGGTGATACCGCGTTGGTCCGAAATCACATTCGCAATTTGCGCCGCAAAATCGAGCAAGACCCTGATCATCCCACGATCATCATGTCGCTGCACGGGCGGGGCTATTCGGTGGAAGCCCAGATCGCAAAAAGAACGGCACCAAGCGTTTCTTCTACCGCCATCTGAATAACGCGGCAGCACCCTGCTTATCGCGCGCCGGACCAGCGCTTTGTCATCCGGGCTGCCCAGGTTTCCCAACGCTCCCAATCCCGCAACGGCGGCTGCCGTTGCGTGTTCACAAATCCTTATAAACTCCTCACAATTGATTTACGGGGTAGTTCGGCCATCTATGGTATCATTTCAAGTAGAAGGGAAGCCAGGAGCGCGGCCCATCTGAAACTGTTTTGTTGTCGAGACGTTATTTGAGGTGAAACCATGCGAGCTACACTCCGACGAATGCTTGCCATCCTGGATGGTACGCCGACCGGCGCTCGCGGACAAAGCCTGGTTGAATTGACGCTGACCCTGCCGATCTTGATGGTCATGCTCATGGGGCTGACCGAAATCGGCTGGTATGCCAATAACTTCCTCACGCTGCTCGATGTTGTCCGTGAAGCGGGCCGTTTTGGTGCTACCAAAGACCCGACAGAGTGGTCGGACGGTCAGGAGTTAAACTACAGCCGGATGGACTGCGAAGAAGATTCCAGCCGCTTCGACAAACTGGCTGAAAACAACCCGACCTGGCCGGGGCCGGACCTATCGGCCTATCCGACGCTGCTCAGTTACCAATACGCCGATTATGGCGAACGTCCGGGCGGATTCTATGATGCCGTTGCCTGTACGGTCATTCGGAACATGGCTCCGCTGGAATTTGACGATCAGACGGATGATGTCATCGTATCCGTTTTTTCTTTCTTCGTGATCAATCGCGGGACCACCAGCGCGGAAGTGCGCATTTTCGGACGCTACCCGGCTCGCACTAACGAGTGCGAAATCGACGACGTGTATGATCCCTTCGACTGGAACCACAACAGCAGCGGCTCAGATATTGACGAGGACGCGGCCTATTTCGACAGCGGGTCTGATAACGTCCGGGGCTATGTGTTCCGGGGGAATATCTCGCATGATTACGGGGCCTCTGTTCCGTGCCTGGGGTCCACCTTCTCGACCGCCGATGTTGAGACGATGCTGAACTTTGACGGCAACTCGGACCAGGAACGCAAACTGGAGCAGGCTGCGAACTATGGCCTGGTTCTGGTCGAAGTATACTGGGAACACCACCAACTGTTGGGCCTGCCCTGGTTCAATTTTGGACCGCTGGAAGACGCGATGCTCATTCACGTATGGGCGTTCTTCCCGGTATCCGCTGCTGAACCGGACCTGGATTATTAACGGGGCGAGATCATGAAACGCTTGCTGTTGCACAATCCCATCACAAACCGTCTGAAACGGAGCCAGCGCGGTCAGTCGATTGTTTTGATGGCGTTCGCGTTCATTGCGCTGGTGGGGTTTGTTGGCCTGGTTACGGATGTGGCGCTGCTGTTCGTGCGCTACGCCGCGCTGCGCCGTGCGGTCGACTCTGCCGCGATTGCCGCCGCCGGACAAATCCGTGAGGGCACCGACTATGGCGAAGTCTCCGTCGCGGCTCAACAATACATCGCGCTGCATAACCTGGAAGCAGACAGCATCCTGGTCGAAACCTGCGAAACTGACATTTACCAGTGGCGCACCGGGCTTGGTCCCTGGGACGGCGATCCGCATCCCGAATCACTGTACCCGCGCGTACAGGAGCATATGCCCGAAACAGAGTTGTGCAACTGGGACGACCCGCATAAGCTGGTCCGGGTCAGCGCCCAGATCGACTCGCCCACGACGTTTTTAGGGCTGCTGGGCATTGGGGCCGTCACGCTTGAAGCGACATCGGTATCGGAAACGGCGGTGCTGGATATCGCGCTCGTGATCGATACCTCCGAGTCGATGTCAAAAGAAACGACCGAGTTGGATTATGCGGCGGTGGGCGTGCGCTTCCCGTATGACGGGGGGAGCAACGAAAACGGCTTCATGCGCGACGAGTGTTTCACGAAAGATTTCGAGCTTGATGACGGCAGCGTCCTCTGGCCCTACCAGCGCGAACGGTGGGCGGCGTGCTGCAACGATCCCGGACACGGGAATGTGGGTGATGGCCGCACGCAGAGCAACGGCGTCACCGTCCCCAATGGTTTGATCTGGCATGACGAAAACGGCAACGGAATGTATGATGGTGATTTTGAGAAGGGGCTGGAGAACACTGTACCGCAGAGTTCTTCGCTGGCTGCCGAAGCATCCCCCGATCAATACAACTTCACCACGCTGATTTGCGACCCCTTCAAGGATGTGAAGGACGCGGCGCGTATGTTCATCAAGCAGTTGGACTTTGTGCGCGGCGACCGGGTGGCGCTGGTCACGTTTGACCGGGCCGGGGTTGTGTACGATCCGGATGGGGCGAACCCAATCCATCGCCCGCTGATCCGCAGCGAAGATGCGGCCATCACGACTCTGAATACCCAGGTAGGCGTGATGATCAACCCGAATGGTCTTCACAACTTCTGCGGCGGATTGCATGACTATGATATCTATGATGAATGGGCGCGTTGGCTCAATGGCGAGATCTCGGTGCCGCCGCTGCGTCCGTACTCTTACGAAGCACTGGCCCACTGCGGCAATACCAACGTAGGTGGTGGTATCCTGGCCGCCAATAATGCGCTGACCGATCCGCTGGACATCCGGCGCGAAGCGGTGTGGGTCATGATCGTCCTGAGCGATGGCGCAGCAAACGTGACGAACCCCGTCAGCGGCGCGACCGACGCGACCTCGTATGGGTTTTACGGGTACTGCCCCTGGTGGACGTTTTGCCCTACCACCGGTCTTTATGCGTGGGGCGAATGTACCTCTGGTACCCCCCCCAACAATCCCAGTCAGACCGAATATGAATCGCCGATCTGCAACGACAATAACCCGGATACCCGCCACTTCTGCCTGGACTGGGACTCGGGCGATCCCATTACCGACAATCCTGAGTGTACCTATGCGGGCCATTATGACGCCGACGATTACGCGCGCGATATGGCCGACCTGGCAGGCTTGATTGAGGTCGATCCGATCACCGGCAAGCAGGGTAACTTCATCGCCATGTTCTCGATTGGCTTTGGCGCGGAAGCCGCCAACGAACCAACGGCTGCGCCGCTGCTGCGTTATATTGCCGATGCGGGTGATAACGGCTTTATCGACAACAATTTGCAGCAGGACTTGCGCGAGGATCGGAACCCGATCCCCTCGTATCCGATTGGTGGACCGTATCCTAACTCATACGGCGAGCCGGGGCCGTGCGAAGGCGTCGTTGATTCGACCGAGCAGTGCGGCCAGTATTACTATGCGACCGACTTGAACTCACTTACTGAAGTATTTGAGGAAATCGCCGGACGCCTGTTCACACGGCTGTCACGGTAGACCCTCAGCCCAAATGTTAGCTATGTTCAAAGGGGGATCACAAATGAACCCAGCAGAGGAACGCATCCCAACGAAGCAGCGCAGTCGGCGCGGTCAAACACTCGCCGAGTTTGCTCTGACACTGCCGATCCTCCTGATGTTGATGTTCGGCGTAATTGAGTTCGCCCGCATCTTCCAGGCGTGGATCACGCTGCAAAATTCGGCCCGCAACGCCGCGCGCTATGCGATCACCGGCAAGTGGGACGAGGACAGTGTGATGGATGCCATGGAATATACGCCGCCGGGTGGTCTGACGGACGAAGAGCTGCGCGACAACGTGCTGAACGAGTTGGTGCCCTGCACCACCGGCATCGATGCGATTTTCCAACGCCACTGGGGGTTCGACTGCGAACCTGGCTCCGACGATGATCAGGGTTTGCGCATCGATCTGGCGCGGCTTCCCTCCATTGTGGAACGTGCGCGTATTGGCGCAGCGGGGCTTGCCCTGAAGAAGGGGGATCTCTACGTCGGGCTGCGGGACGATACCGAAAACGAGTACAACACCCAGACAGTGGGAGAAAATGATCCCGGGTGGTTCCATGTCTGGATATGCAGTTCGCGGCCTCCGCTGCTGGATCACCCAGCGGAGACGAATCCCGGCGCGCGCTACAAGCCCAGCGAAGATCGCAACGACCGGATGTGCGAACTGCTGGAAGGGCCATACACCACCGAAAACCAGTATGATGCCGGTGGTCCAGGGGACGCGGTTGAAGTCATCGTGTTTTTCAACCACCCGCTGATCACGCCGCTGGGATTGGTGGATTACGTGCAGCTTCAGGCCCGGCGTGTGATGATCAACGAGTCGTTCCGTTCGACGCGCGTGGTCAACCTGCCGCCGCAGCTCTTGCTGCCGACACTGCCGCCGACCAATACGCTGCCGCCCAGCAATACACCCAACCCGTCTACCACTCCGACGGTCACACCGACGCCGACCAAGACTCACACGCCCCGACCATCGGAAACGATCACACCGACCCCCCTGCCCGACTGCAACTTGCTGTGGATCGGGGTTGATGACGTCCGTCTGGTGGATAACTATCTCCAGATCAGGGTGCATAACGACAACCTGTACAGCCCGGTCTTTTTGACCGAAGCGTCCGTGAACTGGGAAAAACACGTCTTGTTCCAGGACATGTACGCGAGCCAGGCCAAGATTGTCGGGCGCAGCAACTTCTGGAGCGGGCAAAGCCGGTTCTCGCCTACCGTCATCAACCGCACGTCGGCAGGCTGGATCGATGATCCGCCCAGTTATATCCTGCGGCGCTTTGATGCCAACAGCACGACGACGTTCCAGATGCGATTCTCCAATGGGCCAACGGCGCTCAGGGATTACTACACGACCGGGCAGTTCGGCGGCACGTACCTGATCTTTGGCCGGACGTGGGGCGGCTATCCTGACGGGGTGACATCCCCCTGCCAGCTATTCCTGCCGAACATCCCCACGCCGACACCGCCGTCCCAGACGCCAACCAATACCCCCACGCCTAACTGCACGAACTACGAAGTTGAGTTTGTCAGCTTCGAGACGAACGCGGTCGTACACTTCCAACTGCGTAACACCGATGTGGCGGTGGCCCAATTGACGGCTTTCTCGATCAACTGGAACACCTACGGGCGCACGCTGCCCCCCATTACGCTCGACTTCGTATCAGTGGGAGGGACCAACGCCTTTGACCCGGCGGCCATCATCATGTGGGATGGCAATGATAATACCCCACCGGCAGCGGGCCAGGTTGGGGGTGCTAACTGGCAGATAACGCCTATCATCCAGCCTAACCGGACGCTCGACATCTGGTTCGATTTCGACGGCACATCCGGGCGCTTGGACTCAGAGATGGGCTATGGTGTCTCAGACTTCAACGACACCTGGTTTGAGATTGACTTCATATGCAATGGCGAGACAGACAACGCGCCGACACCGGTCAATACGCCGCTGCCGACCAATACGCTCACGCCGTCTATCACACCGACGCCGAGCAAAACCAATACCCCCGGCCCGACACACACATCGACGCCGATCACACCGTCGCCAATACCGTCCAATACGCCGATCCCATCGAATACACCGCTCTACACCAACACTCCGCGACCCACACTGCCGGGTGGAGCCGAGTAGTGTAGTGTAAGTTCGGCTGTTCGATAACAACACAGGCCCCGGTCATTGTGACCGGGGCCTTTCGTTTATCGCCCAATTTGAAACTGTTGTTTGATACGGCTGATTACTCTGCCATCGCTTGCAGGTCCGCCAGACGCTGCTCGACCAGCGCCAACCGGGTTCCCATAACGTTTTGTGTTTCCTGCATGGAGGCTTCGAGGTGCGGGAACGCCAGCCAGACGTTCATCAGTCCGAACAATGCCCCGGTCAGCACGCGAAAGGCGGGCAGCGTTTCGCGCACCGGCCAGAATTCAAAGGGGGGATAGCCGAACATCTGGCTAAATCCATCCAGACCCAATGGCACCAATCCCAACAGCAAATACAGCCAGATCGGGACCGGTCGCAGCCACTTTCGCACGCGGGTAAATAGCAATCCCATCAAGAACATCACGCCGTAGATGGCGACGTCGCGTTCGCATAACGCGGTTTTGTAGCCCATATGCTCGTTGCCGGTAAACGAACGCGCTTTAAGCTGCATATCCGACGACCATTCGTACAGATTGACCCCCGCGAAATGAGAATCAGCAGCGGCATATTCTTCAAACGATCCCAGACTCGTACCGGCAGCCTCACGCGGATAGACCATCTGGTCCCCGAAAAAAAACCACGACCGGAACGCGAATTGGTGGCACATCGGGCCGTAGATTTTGTGGATGACATTGGCCGCGCCGTCGTGTCCCGTCTCCATCAATACCGGCGGCATCAGCGCCAGCCCGGTATAGAGAAACAAGAATCCCATAACCATCCATAACCATCTACGGGAAAACCGTAATATCCAGCGATTGGATCGGGCAATCTTGCGCAGCTCTGCTTCCGTGTACTGCTGTGTGTCTACCATGTTGTCATCCGTCCTGACGTGGTACGTGTTGGCTTAATCCTGGAGCAGTGGTTCGAGCGCATCCAACAACTGCGTACCGTCCATTGTGCCGGAGAAATATTCCACGATAACGCCATCCGCATCAAGCAGAAAACTGGTCGGGTAGCCGGTAATGCGGCTGCCATACAACGCCCCGTTGATCCGGCCCGCTTCATCCAGCACAACCGGGAACGTGATTCCCAGGTCATCAATAAAGGGAATCACATCATCTGCGCGTTCCATGTTGTTCACAGCCAACACAACGAAGTTATCGGATTTGTGCAGATCATACACGGTTTGGAAATCGGGCATTTCCTCCCGGCACGGTCCACACCACGTCGCCCAGAAATTAACCAACACGATCTTTCCCCGGTAATCAGCGAGCGATACCATGCGGCCATCCGGCGTTTGAGCGGTGAAATTCGGCGCACGCTGGCCGACTTCCAGTCCTTCCTCAACCGTGTCGCCGGGCGCGGACAAATCCGGCACGCTCAAGGTATCTGTGTCTTCGCCGGGCGGGACACTGCCCAAATCCGGCACGTCCAGCCCACCGTCTAACCCGTCACCGCTGCCCGGCGCGCTGTCCGGCGTTTCGCTGAAAGTTATATCGGTGGCAGTGGAGTTGGTATTCTTATCAACGGCGATGTAAAAATCTTCCTTCGGACCATCACTGATGCAGTCCGGCACATTTCGCAGGCGAACTTTGCCTTCAAAAAAGCCAACTGAGCAGTTTTCCAGATTCAGCGAGATGTCGCCTAACTCGCCTTCGCCGCCCAAACTGGACAGGCGCTCCAACTGCCCGCTGAAAACCAGCACGCCGACCAGGATCAGGAACACGCCGCTAAACAGCTCGATAGTGCGCATGTTGCGCTGCAAGCGGCGAAATACGCCTTGCGCCTGGTCCAACGCCAGCGCCGTCAACAGGAAGGGAATCCCCAGGCCCAACGAATATACCGTGAGCAACGTCCCGGCCCTGGTGATCGACTCGCCGGAGGAGGCCAGAGTCAGCACTGCGCCGTAAATCGGGCCGATACACGGGGTCCAGCCCGCCGAGAACACCACGCCCATGAACAACGAACCGAAATAGCCATAACGGTCCTGCTGCGGCTGGTCCTGGCGGCGTGTATCGGCATACAGCGAAGCCTGAATACTAAGCATAACCCGCGACCAGAACTCGCCCGGTTTGTCGGTCTTGAGCGCGTCCCGGAATACCTGGGTGAATATCAGCACGGCTAGCAGCGTCAGGAACCATGACTCTACGAACAGCCAGTACGTTACCCCGATCAGGACGATGCCGATCAAGGCCGAGATCAGATTGCCATACGGATTTTTATCCAACCGGGCAGTGTGCTTCAACAGCCAGCTAAAGACCCGGTTCAGGAAACCCATGATATGCAGGCCGAACAGGATCACCGCCGTACCGCCCACACGCGCAATCCCGTCACGGACTTCGCCTTCCGTGACGCCAAACGCAGTCAGGGACGATACCGCCGCCGTTGTCAGTAAACCGAAAAACACGAAAAACAGCGTGAAGCCCAGTACAAAAAAGACCCCGTGCGTAAAGGTGCCAAACCGACGGCGCAGCGCGCTTGGTGTATCTTCTGATGCGGCCTGTTTGGTCATACGCCCGCCCATATAGCCCACATAGGCCGGGACGAGCGGCAGCACACACGGCGAGATAAAAGAAATCAGTCCGGCTACAAATGCCAGACCAATCGTTACATCGTTACCTTCCATACCAATACTCCCCTACCCTGATTCCAGCCCGTCTGATCGGTTGTTGGTTATGGGTTTTGAGTTGCGATTCATTCACGACTCAACACGTCTAACGCCACACCCAAAACTCATAACCCATCCACTTTTATACTTGCTGACGCAGTAAAAAGCCGCGAATGACGATCCCCAGGCCAATCGTTGCCAGGACGATGCCCAACAGTGTCTCTTGCGCAGCGGCGATGTCTTGAGCATCCAGCAGCAGGCTTATCCCGACACCCACTACCGCCGCCGCCCCCAAAAACGCCGCCACCTGCCGCCGTACCAGCGCAGCCAGCATCCACACGACCGCCCCAATTACGATCACGGACGGCCACCATACCTCGATGTCGTTTCCGATTCGATCCTGCTTAAGAAACGTACCAAAAACGCCCGCCGCTGCCAACAACAGGACCAACAGCAGCACACTGGAACGAATTTCCAACCCCAACGAAGGGCGCGATACACTCAAGCGCGGCAATCTCAGGCGTGGCAGCCGCACGCGGGGACGACTCAGCCGGGAACGGCGTGACCGGCGGCGCGGGAGATCACCGGACTCGACAGTTCCATACTCGTCATACGTGCGAGAGACGGGCACAAAAGGCTCAATGGGCGTATCGTCAGACAGGGCGTCATACATAACCTCAGACGGTTCGCCCGAGATGTTTTCCTCGAATGCCACCGGAGATTCTTCATTTTCACGGGCGCGCCATCGAAACAGCCGTCGCATGGTATCCTCCGCACGTAAGATTGCCTAAAAGAACCAGGGCGAACCCAAACAGGTTCCCCCTGGAAATGTACATCAAACTGACCGGATTGGAAACTAAATGTGGCTGCCTTCGACACACTGCGTCCCGCCAGGGCCGACAATCAGGCTGTAATGCGTGCGGCGCGGTATCTCGACGCGATCCCCGGCCCGTAATGTAACTCTTTGTTTAAGTTTGGGAAAAGTAATTTCAAGGGAGCCTTGAATACAATAAAGCACTTTATCATAACCATGGCTGCGGACCGGGTAACGGAAGTTGGGAGCATTGGCCCACACATAAGGACGAAGACCTTCATCGACCATCCGGCGCGTGATGTTGTCCAATGTCGGGTGTTGTCCACCGCGCCAACGTACCATTCTCACTTGTTGAACCGTCGCCACTGCCATCTGTGATCTGCTCATCCTTTCTCTGGTGGTCGGGAAAACACTTGACGGACAATCATACTAAGCTTAACGTTTTTTTACAAGAACTGGCTAAAACTCACAGCTCTTCTAAGGATTCTTTAATTTTGGGTCGAGTTTTTAGCCAGTTGCAGCAGCAGTATTTTTTCTTCCTCCGGTGATGTGATATCACCATCCAGCCATGCCTGCCGCAAACGTCGCAGCAAGTGCCCGTAGATCGGCCCCGGTGTCAGGCCGGTCAGCGTTTGAACAGCGCGCCCGTCCAATGTAGGTTTGACCAACCGCCACTCACGGGCAAAGCGTGCAATATAACCCCGCGCCCGATCACTGGATGCCGCCGACCATGCCGCCAGCCAGCCCACTTCGTCCTGTGGTTCCAGTAAATCCACCACCCGGCTAGGCAATTGTTCCTGCTCCAACTCCGGCAGCAGGGCAATCGTCGCGCGCGCGTCGTGCAGATGATTCAAGCGAGGGCGCGAAAATTGCAACCGCCGCCCTAACTGCTCCAGTTCGGATTGGGGCAGCCGCGCGGTAAACAGCGAAAACGTGGTGAGCATCCAGTTATCAAAGTCCGCCAGCGAAGGCCAGGGATGGTAACGGCGCGCTTCACGCACGGCAAAAAACGCAGACCGCACCCATTCGTCAATCTGCAAATCGGGGTGAATGGTCGTGAGTATGCCGAGGTCCTCTAAGCGTTCTAACGCGCGCAGCGGCTCCATTTCGGCCAGGATCAGCGCCAACTCGTGGCGCACCCGGTCGCCGCTGACCCGTTCCAGCAGCGGCAGCGCGCCCCGGATCAGTTCCTCCGTGCGCGCTTCGATGTGAAAGCCCAGGCGTTGTTCCAGGCGCACGGCGCGCAGGATGCGGGTGGGATCGTCTACAAAACTCAGGCTGTGCAGTACGCGGATCATGCCGTCCAATAAATCCTGCTCGCCGCCGTAAAAATCGAGCAGTTCCCCCATCGGTTCCGGCGACAACCGGATTGCCAGGGTGTTGATGGTGAAATCGCGGCGGTGCAGGTCGAGCTTGATCGATCCACGCTCCACAGTAGGCAGCGCGGTCGGCTCATCATAAAATTCGGTGCGGGCGGTCGCAAAATCCACAAAATCGGGCCAGCCTGATCCGGTAAAATCCACGCCCAGGTGCTCCGCGACGGTTTCATCCAGCAGCCATTTAGCCGTGCCAAACTGGGCATGGCTGCGCATCTCGCCGCCATACACCGATTGGATTGCGCGCACCAGGCCAATCGCGTCTCCCTCGACCACCAGGTCCACATCCATATTGGGCTGATTCAGCAGCAAGTCACGGACGAATCCGCCCACCACGTAGAGGCCCGCATCCTGTTCCTGGGCCTGCTGCGCAATCGCCCGGATTAACTGCCACGTTCCCGGCGATACCGCCTCCGCCATCCGGCGCATCATGTCATCGCGGCGGCTGGTGTCGGGATGCTGGCCCCACCGCTTGATAAGGTCGGTGCGGGTCACGATGCCCAACAGACGATCCTGCGCATCCACTACCGGAATCTGCCCCCAGCCGGAGCGCATCATGCGCTGCTGCAAGACCTCAATCGAGTCGCTGGGCCGGACCGTGACCCGTCCGGCGTCCATGATCTGCCGCACGGGTTGATAGCCCAACTGGTGATTCATGGCGCGATCTACCGCCCGCCGCGTCAACAAGCCGACCAGCGCGCCACCTTCTATAACCGGAAATCCTTCGTGCCCGGTGCGCTGCATCCGTTCGGCGGCAGCATCAACGCGCTCGAAAGCACGAACCGTTTGCACACCATGCGACATGAGCGCTTCAACACACACCGAGGCGACCACAATTTCCGGCAGAGTGTCCAGAATTTCCCGGCGCACCTCGTCCAATACCCGGTCTCGAATCAGCGCCGCCGCCGCCCGCCCGTGCCCGCCGCCGCCAAATCGCCGGGCGATCACCGATACGTCCATCGCATCAGTCGTACCGCGCGCCACCAACTGGATATCGCCGTTCAGTTGGACCAGCACAAATACCGCCGCCGGTTCGTACAGTTCGCGGAGTTTGTGCGCCAGCGTCGCAATTTCATCAACAGGCTGTTTGGTCGCAGCGCAGGCCAGCAGAACGATCTGCCCGTTGATGCTGTGGCTTTCGGCGTGCTCCACCAACCGATCATAGAGTTTGCGCTGTTCCGGGACCAGCCGGTGTTGGAGAAATTCGCGCACCAGGTCCAGATTTGCGCCGCGTTCCAACAACCAGGCGGCGCAGCGAATATCGCGGGCGGTGGTAGTTCCGTAGGACAGCGATCCGGTATCCTCGTAGATGCCGAGCATCAACAGGGTAGCTTCCAGGGGGTTAAGGCTGATATGGCGAGCGTGAAGCTGCTCGACCAGCAGCGTCGTCGCCGCGCCAACCGTGTCGCCGGAGAACTGCTGGCTGCCGGTCAGATCGCGGCTGAGCGGGTGGTGATCGATAAACTGCACCGGGGTTTCGGGCCGCATCCCGCGCACAGTCGTAAAGCTCTGCGTATCGACGACCGTAGCCTGCTCGACTTTGCCGCCGCGTTTGAGGTCATGTGGACGGATGAACGGCATTTCCGCCGCATAGAGCGTCAGGAAATGTTCTACATTGCGGTTGACACGGCGCGGCAGGACCGGGGTCGCTGCCGGATCGAGTTTGTGCGCGGCCAGCAGCGAAGCTACCGCGTCAAAATCGGCGTTGTCATGTGTCAAAACGAGTTTCACAGTTGACTCAAGTCGTCCAACCCGCCCAATTAGCCCAGCGCGTCCCATACCGCGAGCTTGGCTCCCACCCGGCGGATTACCTCATCGGTGAATTCGGTGGTGGACGTTTGCCCGCCCAGGTCGGCGGTCCGCACCCCGTCGTAGATCGCTTCCAGCGTTGACTCACGGATGGCGCGGCAGGACCGATTCGCCTGATCGCAGCCCATGTAGCTTAAAACAGTAGCCGCCGCCATGATCATAGATACCGGATTGGCGACGTTTTTGCCATACAGCGAAGGCGCGGTGCCGTGCGGCGCTTCAGCCAGCACGGTACATACCTGCAAACTGTCGTCATCCAGGCTGAGCACCACCGACTCCGCTCCGGCAATGGTGCCAAACATCTTTAAAACCAGGTCGGACATGCTGTCGCCATCCCGGTTGAGGGTCGGAATCACCAGCGGCTCACCCGTCGTTTCGAGCAGCAGCGCATAGGTCGCATCAATCAACTGCGGATCGTACCGTACCGAGGGATGACGGTTAGAGGCGGCGTCCAATTCTTCTTTGAACATGCCTTCGTACACCGGGCTGACCGTATATTTGGGACCGCCGAACACCTTCGCGCCAGAGCGCCCGGCATATTGAAACGTGTATTCCGCAACGGCCCGGCAAACGCGCCGCGAGAGCTTCTGCGTCCGGTAGGCGATTTGATCCAATCCCTCGCCTTCGCGCCACTCCTTCGCGCCATACGCGCCATCTACCGCCATCCGAACAACGGCAATCGGCGCGTGAACGCCCGCGATGGGGCGGACTGGGGGAATACGCCGACCCACCCGCAGAATCACCTGCGCGCCAATCGCGTCACGCAGCAGCGCGTTAGGGCTGCCCACGTCGTCGGACGCTTCGGGCGTGATGGTCGCGGCCTTGAGTCCCAGGTGGTATTGCTGGAGCGCTTCGGCAGCTTCACATGTCACCTGATTGTTCGTGGCGCGGCGATTTTCCAGCGAAAGATCGAATGTCTTGAAATGGGTATGCGGCGGCAGAACCGAGGGTGATAAGACACGCAGCGCTTCATCAAGCAATTCCTGACCGGTCTGATCACCCTGCATGATCACAATGGTATGGCCTTCAGTCACGGTGCGAATCTCCTTTATCTATGGCCCACTTCATTTACGATGTGCTGGCATCCTTAACCGGCGGCGTTGTACTGGGTGCCGGGCTGGATTTTGCGTCAGGTGCTGCGCTGGACAATGCGTCGTCTGAACGCTGTGCTCGTTCCTCCAACATCTCCTTGATCGCCTGTACCAGTACATCCATATCAATCGGCTTATTGATCACGCGATCCGCGCCCGCCTCAACCCGGCGTTCCTCGATATCCAGCGCTTCGTAGGCGGTCACGAAAATAATGGGCAGTTCGCGTGTAGCGTCGTTCTTGCGCATCATTTTACACAATGTAAAGCCGTCCAGCTTGGGCATCATGATGTCCAGCAGCGCCACATCCGGCATTTCCGTTTCGGCTAATGTGATTGCGTCGGTTGAATTCAGCGTGGTGATCGGGTTAAACCCGCTGATTTCCAGGATCATACGCAACAGATTCAGCGTGTCCAGTTCGTCATCAACTACCAGAATACGTGTGCTCATTGATCTACACTTTCCTCGTTCCGTCAAGTTCCCGTGCCATTATACTATACAATGGAGCCACCAGCCTCGCGTTACGTTACGCCTCGTCTGCTACCGCCGCTGCCTTGGGCAGCGTCAAATGGAAGCAGCTACCCTGTCCCGGCTGGCTTTCCACCCACACCCGGCCACTATGCGCTTCCACTACCTGCCGTACCACCGCTAATCCCAACCCTGCGCCGCCATACCGCCGCGTCGTCCCGCTGTCCACCTGGTAAAACCGCCGGAAAATCTTGTCGTATTCCTCCCGCGCGATCCCAATCCCATGATCCTGCACGGCCACTTGCAGCATGGGGCCGCCGGGGTCTTCTAACACGACCTCAATCTGAGAGGAGGGTGGACTGAATTTGATCGCGTTATCCAGCAGTTCCTCCAAAATGTCGCCGATACGCACCGGGTCAGCGTACACTGTCGGGAGTTCGGTGGGAATGCGCGAGACGATGCGAACAGCGCGCGCGGTGGCCCGCCGGGATACGGCGCGTATGGCCCGCGTCACAACCGGGCCGAGCTGCGTGGGCCGGAGTTTTAGGGGCGCGTCATCGTCTTTTTGGATCACCATAATATCCCGAACCAGGTCGGTTAGCTGCTGGGCTTTGGTGAGTACGAGATCAACAGCTTCTCCCTGGTCGGTATTCAGTGCGCCAAATGCCTCATCTTTGAACAGGCGCAAATAGCCCAAAATATGCGTGAGCGGCGTGCGCAGTTCGTGCGAGAGATTTTGCAGCAACTCGTCCTTGATGCGATCCGCTTCTTGAAGCTCGGCATAGGTCGCTTCCAGGGCCGAGGCGCGCTGTTCCTGGGTAGCGTACAATTGGGCGTTTTCCAGCGCATTGCCGACCACGTTGGCGATTCCCTGGCACAGCGAAATTTCCGCGTTATCGAAGGTACGATGCTCTGGCCGAGTGTCAATGAGTTGGACGAGGCCGCTCGGATCGCCGCGTACCAGCAGGGGAGCCACCAGACACGATTTGCCGCCCACCGAGCGCAGGTAACGTTGTTCGTTGTCGTTTTGGTCAAGCTGATCGTGTTGCAGGATCAGCGGCGTACCCTCCGTTAAGACCTGCGCCAGACTGGAATATCGTTCGACATCCCACACCTGCCCGGAATGCCGGAGCCATAAAGCCTGCCCCATTTCGCGCACCAACCGAATGTCGTTACGATCCCGGTCAAGCAGCGCGACCGAACACCACGCGCTGCCGCTGATTTGCATGGCGCGGCGGCACAGATCGGTCAGCGCGGCCCGCGAATACCACTCCTGGGATTGTTCCTGCTGCCACTGCGCAATCGAATCGCTGATCATCTGAATATGCTCGGATGATACCAGATGGCGGGAAATATCACCGTGCAGCGCCAGCACCCCGACCACTTGTTCATCCATGATCAGGGGGAAACCGGCCAGCGTTTGCAGCCCGGATGGGCCGCGTTCGGCCATGACCGGTGCGATCTCATCGACCTGGATATCCTGGGCCAACATCAGCATACCGGACTCGAAGACCGAGCACGTCAGCGGCATTTGTTCAACCGACCGCAGCGGCCCATCGCCCGGTTCCCAGTAAGCGTTGACCACCTCGGCCAGTATTTCCAGCCGGTTAAGGTCGCGGTTCCAATCGGCAATCAACACGCGCTCGACGTGCAAGGCCAGCATTAACTGGCGCGCCACCTGATCCAGCACGGCGTCAATATCCAGCGTGGATGACACGGCAGCGCTGGCGTCCAGCAGCGTACTCAGTTCGGTGACACGCCGCCGCATCTGATCGAACAAGCGCGTATTCTCCACCGTGATTGCTACCGCCCCGGCCAGACTTTCGAGCGTTTCTAAATCCTGTTTATCGAAAATACCCCCGGTTTTGTTGACCACTTCCAACGCGCCGATCACTTCGCCAAAGGCCAGCAGCGGCACAACCAGAATGGAGCGCACTTCTCGCCCGTAAATGTGGGTATACCGCGCCTGGACCTCCGGCGAAATATCTGTAATCAGTTGGGATGCTGCCGTGCTTGCCACTTCGCCCGCGATTTTAGCGCCCATCGGCACCGTCTGGCGACCGATCCCCGCCGCATGAGGGCCGGAAAACGCGATCCAGGCCAGCCGATTCAGGTCCCCGACATCACGCAGTAAAATGGCGGCGGAAACCGCCTGCACCACCTGCCGCGCCGATTCCAGGCTGATCCGCACCACGTCTTGAAAGGAACGCACCGACGAAATCGCCATCGACGCCCGGTTGATGGCCTGGAGGCGCTGCGTTTGCAGTCGCAAGGCGTCCTCGTTGCGTTGCAGTTCGGTCAGATCGGTGACGACCATGACCATACCGCGCCCGATGGGATCAGAATCGGAATCCGGTCCCGGCGTCCTGACACGCGAGAGTAACACCGGAATTTCGTGATCATCGTGGGTGATCAGGCGCTGCGAAAACGGCATGGTAGCGCGCTGCTGGCCGGACAGACTGCTCACAACCTGGGCACGGCAGTCGGGATGAAAAATGTTCCCCACGCTTTGCCCATACAGCCGCTCGCGCGGGAAACCGGTTAATTGCAGCAAACGGTTATTCATATAGGTAATGCAGGCGTCGTTATCCACGACTACCAATCCCTCGCCCATCGTATCCAGCACCATCTGCCGGAACGCCTGCTCCTCGCGCATTCGCTGCTCGCGGGCCGCCAGGTCCGCCACCAACCGGACATTATCAACGGCCATAGCCGTTTGGGTCGTCAGCGAGTTGAGAATTTGCTGGCCGCGCCGGGACTGTCCGACATGCGCGTCCATCGTTGCCAGGACCATCACTCCCACCGCCTGCCGGGTGGTGATCAGCGGCAGCAGCGTGGCATAAGGAAACCGGAACTGGGCAAACGCGCGCGCCAGCATCTCACCGCCGGTCAGATCGTGGAACTGCGCCGCCGGGATGTTAATCAGCACCCGCTTATTCAGCACCACGTCGGCCAGCGGGTTGTTGCCCTGAACCAGCGGAAACCGCACATCCGGGTCTCCGCCCTGCAGCAGTTGCACAAAATGCTGCTCCGCCTCCGCCCCGCGATCCATAGCGACGGCCTGACTGATGAGCCAGAGGTTCTCCTGATCAATACTCAACAACCACGCGAGATTACACGGCAGCACGGTCAGCGTCGTGTAGGCCATTTCCTCTAACAAGCGGTGGTGATCAGTGGTGCCGTTAATGCCGGTAACGCGCACAATCCGTTCCAGCAGATCGGGAAAGTGGATGGGCTTGGTGATGTAATCGGTGGCCCCGGCGACCAGTCCTTCGGCGCGCGCTTCGGATGGACTGCGGGCTGACAGCAAAATGACGGGGATATCGGCGGTGGCGGGATTCAGGCGCAGACGGCGGCAGGTTTCGATGCCGTCCATACCGGGCATCATCACGTCCAGCAGGATCACATCAGGACGTTTTTCTTCGGCCAGGGCTAACGCCTGCTGGCCGCGTGTGGCAACCAGCGTATCGTACCCTTCGCGCCCTAACCACTCCGGCAAAAATTCGATTGTGTCCGGTACATCGTCTACGAGCAGAATTTTGGGGGCCATCTAATCCCTGTGTCTCTTGTCACCACCTCACTCCTGAGTTCATTATACTCGTTTTTACAAAAACAAACTTAATTTTTTGTCAATAATTCAGGTTAGAATCGAGTTAGCAATCAGCCAGCACACGGCCAGCAGGTTTGCCAGAATCATGAAACCCCACTGTACACGCCCGCTGAGATCAACGGCTTCGGTTCCGCGCATGTCGGTACGCGGCAAAAGCAGCAATACGCCCGGAACTGCCACGATGCCCGCCAGTATGAACCACACCGGCCACACACCCCACAGCACCGTCCCAACCAGGCACACAGCCGCCAATCCCAACATTCCGTACATCAAGACCCGTGTGCGCTGCATCCCAAGCACGCTGGCGGTATTGCACAGTCCGGCAGCGCGGTCGGCGTCATAATCGCGGAACTGGTTATACAACTGGCCGTAAGCCGATACCAATCCCACACCCAACGCCACCAGCCACGCGCGCCCCGGCGCATCCGGCCTGACGGAAAAATATCCGGCCAGAAACAGCAGCGAACTGAGCATCAGGGCATGGGATATCACGTCAATTACCGGCAGCGCCTTCAACCGCACGCCGCGCCAGGAATACAGCCAGCCGAGAAGCACCGCCGCCGTACCTGACCCGAACGTCTGCGGGTTCACCAGGGCATAGAGCGCCAGGGCCACACATCCGATCACGATGGACGCGATCCAGCCTGCCCGCCGTGAAATTTCGCCCGACGTGACCGGGTTACGCGCCGCCCGCGCAGGATCGTGAGCATCATCCAGCGCATCTTCGATATCGTTGACCATGAACGCGAACGTCACCGCCAGCAGGTTGGCCGCCAGCACCGTGATCATAGTCCATTGCAGCGCAGCACCGGCAATATTCAGGCCCATGATGGTGAGCAGTCCGCTGAACAAAACGTGCTCCTGCCAACGAGTCAGGCGCAGAATGCCGCGTATAGAGGTACTCATGGTGATCCCCGCCTTACACAAAAAATACCAGGGCCGACGGTGAGTCTCGCCCTGGTATCAGGATGATGCTGTTGAACCGGCAAACGCTAGCTCAGGTAATCGCGTAAATTGTGCGCCAGTCGCGGGTGACGCAGACGGCGCAGCGCCTCTTTTTCCAACTGCCGGATGCGCTCGCGGCTCAGGCCAAATTTGTTGGCGATTTCTTCCAACGTGTGCGGCTCGCCGCCTCCCAGTCCAAACCGGAGACGCAAAATATGGCTCTGGCGCGGGGTTAGCTCACTCAGCACTTCCTCAATGGTTTCCTGCAATAAGTGCTGAGTCGCGGCTTCAACCGGGCTGGGCGAATCCTGGTCTTCGATGAAATCCCCGAATTCGCTGTCGCCGTCGTCCCCAACCGGGCGTTCGAGCGCAATTGCGTGTTGGCTGGCGTCCATCATGCCCCGCACGCTTTCCGGCGGAAGTTCCATTTCCTGGGCGATTTCTTCGGGGGTGGGGCGGTGTCCGAGCGTTTGCTCAAGGACCTGGGCGGTGCGGTACATCTGCCGGATACGCTCGGTCATGTGCAGCGGAATACGGATCGTGCGCGTCTTTTGAGCCAGCGCCCGCGTGATTGCCTGTCGAATCCACCATGTCGCGTAAGTGCTAAAGCGATTGCCGCGCTTATAGTCATACTTGTCAACCGCCCGCATCAAGCCAACATTGCCTTCCTGGATCAAGTCCGGGAACGGCAAGCCCTGCCCCATATAACGTTTGGCGATGCTGACCACTAACCGGGTATTGGCCCGCCCTAAATGCTCGCGTGCCGCCTGCCCATCATAAATCAGGCTTTCCAACCACTGGCATTCTTCGTTGACGGAACTCGCGCTCATTCGCTCTGCAAGTTTATCAGCAGCTTCGCGCCCTAATTCGATACGCTTGGCAAGCTCAATTTCTTCCTGAGCGGTCAGGAGTGGTTCCTGAGCCATCTGGCGGAAGTACAGGCCGACAGGATCATCAGCAGACACGGCGTTAATATCGCCCACACCGGGATCGTGAGACTCCTCTTCTGGGGAAAATTCGCCGTCACGCGATTCTATGTCTTCATTCGATGACATATCTTCCTGTCGCAGCTCGATCCCTAACTCATCCAACTCATCCAATACAGCCTCGATAGCGTTCACATCGTCGCTATCCTCATCCAGCAATTCTAGCACATCCTCAAACGTCACATAGCCCCGTTGATCGGCGCGGTTCATCAATTCCTGAATCACCTGGAATCCGTTGCCTCCTGAGGTATTGCTGATCGGAACCATGCATCTACCTGTTAACTTTGTCGCTCCAAAACAGCACCGTATCAGCCTATTAAGTTAGGAGAACGTTTAAAGATTATAGCATGTTTTGAATCGGTGCGGAAGCCCTGAGATAACCCCTTGATTGTACCCATGTTTGCGCTATCAGGCGAAAAACACCATCTCTCAGTGTAAGCCAAGAATGAACGAATGTCTAGCCGATTTTACACTTTTGCCAAATCAGTCTTTCGTCTAATTCTCTAATCCCGGCGGACGGTCGGCGTCTTATTCGGGCGAAATCTCGCCGGATCACCGGGCAGTCAGGCGATCAATTTCCTGGCGAAACAGCTACAGCCGCGCATCACGCAGCAGCGGAGCAGTGTACCGCTGTTGGGCCACGTAGTCCGTATCGAGTTCGGCATAGACCACCGTCGCCTGATCGTCCGGCGCTTGGACGATCACGTCACCGCGCGGGCCGACGGTCTCCGATCCGCCCCCTACCGGATGGCCGGATTAGTGCAGTCCAGATGCAAAGCCAGATTGCGTTGCAGATCGCCGTAGACCGGGTTGATTTGCGCAAGCGCAGCTTTCATGATGGGCAGGTCCTTAGCGTGCGATCAGTCCGAGGGCGGCTCTGTTGTGGTGGCCGGAAAATCGTCCGGGGCGCGGGTCAGCGAAGCGAGCGGCACACGCCGGTAAAACGCGCGCGCCGGGGCGCGGTTCAAATACCAGATGACATACAGCGGCACCGCGATCAATACCGGCACCTGGCACAGCAGGTAATTCCGTAAAGTTTCTTCCGCCTGCCCGCCGAAGATGGGGTGAACATCTTCCATCCATAACTCGATGATGCGGATCGCATGGACCAGCACAACGACAACCAGCGCGCCGACAAACACCCACCGGATGCGCGCCGGACGCCCCCCCCATGCCGGGACACATAACAACAGCATCACAAATCCGAACACGGCTCCCGCCCAATCCCAGGTTGTGATATCAATGCCGCCGCCGAACAGGGTGTCCTCTCCTGCCGCCTGAATTCGCCACTTAAAATACATATTCAGCAGCGGCAACAACCCATAAATGATGCCGGTGGAAATAATAGCAATCGACAGTCCTGGCGGGCGGTAAACACGTTCGTAGCGCGGCAGACGTTGTTTTTTAGACATATCAGTCATGATCTCTAAACATGATTGGTGGTGCCGGTGGGCGGTGGCGTGCGCTCCGCTGACGGTGTATCATCCGGCAAGGCACCTGTGATATAGGTCATAACATCGGGATCAGGCGGCGCGTCCGGGTCAGGGAGCAGCACCGACAGCACCACCGCCAGGAATCCCCCCATGATCAACGCGGCGGACTGCATCAAGACCGGCCATGTCAACGCGCTCACGATTAAGCGGATCATGCGGTTGCCCACAATCTCGGCCAGCAGCGCGCCGCCAGTAGCGAAGCCCCCTTCGATCTCTCTGTTGACATTCAGCAGATCGTGCATGGCAAACGGCAGCAGGAATAACGGCACCAGCGCCAGCAAACTGCCCAGGATGACCGACCACCCCATCCACCGGAAAAACACTTTGGATGACCGGACGGCAAAGATCACCACCAGCGACAGCAGCGCGACCGGGACGAGCAGCGTCAGGCCCAGCAACCGCTGCCACAGACGCACCGACGACCGGAACTGCGCCAGATCGGTTTGAGTGAAGGTGTCCTGGCCTGGCTCAAGATACTCTTCCGAGGCTTTTTCCGTTTCCTCAATCACGTCAAAGGTGTCGGGCAGTTCGTCGGCGGCATCTAATCGGGCTTGATTCAGAACTCCGCTCAGCGCGGCGCGAGTGTGGGCATACTGCGGCGAGCAGTACGGCAGGTCAACAGTCGGCCCATTCCGCGCCAGGGCTGCCAACACGTACTCCTCAGACTGTGAACAGGGCGGCAGCGCGTCAATCATTCGCTGAATCGCCTCGGCTCCGGTCGAACTTTCCAGGCGGCGGCGCAGCGTGTCAGTGTGAAATACCAGGATTAGCTCATCCCGGTCATCCCGCACCCACTCGGAGAAATGCTCGATATTATCTTCAATCTCGTATTCAACCCATTCCTTCGTGACCAGGGTCGGCGCGATCCGGTCCCACTCGCGCTTGTCCAGGACTTTAATAACATCCAATAAGCGCACTTCGCCGGGAACGGCCTCGTCTTTTTCCAGTCCCTCTAATAACGCGGGCAGCACTGTCGGGATCAGGTCCCGGTAGAATCCCTCATCAGCGAACGCTTTTTTGATATGATCCACATCCAAGACGATTCGCTGAGTATTGAAGGTCCATAAAGAGCAGGGAAATACGATCAGAAAAATAAAGACCAGACCCAGTCCAATTAGCCGTCCCAGACAGCGCATGATTGTTCCTTACCGGTTAGGCAGTTAAACGTTTTCGGAGTCGCGCCACGCTTTCACATCTTCCGCGTGTTCTTCTTCATGCCAGATGGCGTTTTCAGCAACCAGATAACTGAGCGGTTCGCCTTCCATCCAGGGCCACAGCCGGTTATCATCCAGCGCGCGATTATCCAGTTCGTTCAGCGCCCGGATAAGCTGCTTGTGAACGCCGTGAAAATCTTCCAGCACCGCCGCCAGCGGGCGCGCCGCGTGAGCATGATACTGCTGCTCGTTCCAGGCATCAATATCTTCTATCTCTACAATACGCGGCGGGCGCTGCTTGTGTTGCTCCAATTGAGAAAGCGCCGTTACAAGCTCGGCTTCCCACGCCACCAGATGCGCCAGCATGTCTTTGATCGACCAGACGCCTACTGCTCCCACGCGCAGCATCTGCTCCTCCGGCAAACCATCCAGCGCACCGACCAGCGCAGCGCGGGCTGCGCGTACATCTGCAATCACCTCAGCTTTGGGCATTGTGCCGCCATTCCTCCCCACACGACATCACACAGTCCACCGGCATTATAGCATCACACGCCGCCCTGCGCAGGCGGTTCAGCGACCGAATGGTCTTCTACCATGTGTGAGGTTACAATTATTGGTGTGTATAGAAGGGACATTGTGCGTGCAGGCTTTGCGGTTTTGGAGGAAGCGGGCTTATGGCAGCAAAGGGACCTGACAACTGGTATACCCTTTCCGGCGGTGATGTATTGGCGCGCCTGGAAACCACTCAGGAAAACGGCCTGGGCGTACAGCAAGCGCAGCAGCGCCAGCAGCAGTACGGCAAAAATGAACTACCCAGCGAAGGGGGTACAACCTTCTGGCAAATCCTGATCGGGCAGTTCACCGAAGTGATGGTAATTGTGCTGATTGCGGCAGCGGTCGTGTCGATCCTCATTGGGGATTCCAAAGACGCGATAGTCATCATGGCGATTGTCGTGCTGAATGCCGCGCTGGGTTTCTTTCAGGAATACCAGGCGGAACAGGCGCTTGAGGCGTTGGGCGCGATGCAAACGCCCCAGGTCCGGGTGCGGCGGGAAGGGCACGTCCAGGAAATAAGCGCGTTGGATATCGTGCCGGGCGATATCGTCTTACTTGAATCGGGCGACCGGATTCCGGCTGATGGGCGTTTGGTCGAGGCGGCGAATCTACATATCGACGAAGCCGCACTGACCGGCGAATCGCAGCCGGTCGAAAAACACAGTAACGCCATGCCGGATACCGATCCCCCGCCTGCCCTGGCCGAACGGTACAACCTGGCCTACATGGGCACTGCTGTCACTTACGGGCGCGCGGAAATGGTCGTGATCGGCACCGGCCTGAATACGCAATTAGGTACTATTGCCGCGCTGCTTCAGGGCGTGGAAAAAGGCCGCACGCCGCTTCAGGAACGCCTGGAAAAAGTCGGCTTTATCCTGGCTGGAGCAGCGCTGGCGGTGTGTGCGCTGGTCTTTATCGTGGGGGTAGCGCGGGGCGAAGATACCGAGGAAATGCTGCTGACCTCGATCAGCCTGGCGGTGGCCGCGATCCCGGAAGGGCTGCCCGCCGTCATCACAATTGCGCTGGCCCTGGGTGCGCGCCGGATGATCCGCCGCCGCGCGCTGATCCGCAAACTGCCCGCCGTCGAAACTCTGGGATCGGTGTCTGTGATCTGTTCGGATAAAACCGGCACCCTGACCCGCAACGAAATGACGGCGACCGTGATCGCGCTGCCAGGACGAAACGAACCGGTTACAGTAAACGGCATTGGCTACCAACCCGTCGGCCATTTTTACGAGGCGAAACGGTTAATTCCGCCGGTCAACGATCCGTCGCTGGCCCGCCTGATCAAAGCTGCCGCGCTCAATACAGACGCTTATCTTGAGCAAAATCACGAGGATGGGCGCTGGGTCGTGGTCGGTGATACTACCGAAGGGGCGCTGCTGGTGCTGGCCGGGAAAGCCGGGTGGAGCAGGGCCATACTGGAAGATGATATGCCGCGTGTGGCGGAACTGCCGTTTTCGTCCGAGCGCAAGGCCATGACGACCATCCACAAACCAGCAGGGCGCTTTGCTGCTGAATTGTTCGAGCAGGCAAAATATGTGTCATTTACGAAAGGCGCGCCGGACCAACTGGTAAGTTGGGCATCCCAGGAAATTTTGACGGATGGGCCATCACCGCTGGATGCGGAACGCCGCAAGGCCTGGAGCCAACAGATCGAGCGCATGGCAGGCGAAGGGCTGCGCGTGATCGGCATCGGCTACCGGCCCTTGACGGAGATTCCAGGCACGCTGGAACCAGAAACCCTGGAACGCAACCTGACATTATTGGGACTGATCGGGATCGTTGATCCGCCGCGCGAGGAAGCGAAAAAAGCTGTACAGGTCGCAGCGAACGCCGGGATTCGCGCCGTGATGATCACCGGGGATCACAAGCTCACGGCAACGGCAATTGCCAAACAACTCGGTATCATGCGCGACGGCGACCGGGCGTTGACGGGCGTTGATCTGGACGCGATGAGCGCGGACCAATTACGCGAGAGCGTGCTGAATACCTCGGTTTATGCGCGGGTGTCGCCGGAACATAAGCTCCGCGTGGTGGAAGCGTTGCAATCGCACAACCAGATCGTGGCGATGACGGGCGACGGGGTAAATGATGCGCCCGCGCTCAAGCAGGCCAATATTGGCGTAGCAATGGGCATCACCGGCACCGATGTCAGCCAGGGTGCCGCCGACATGATACTGACGGACGACAATTTCGCTACGATTGTGGCGGCGGTGGAAGAAGGCCGCACGATTTTCGACAACATCCGTAAATTTGTTCGCTATTTGCTGAGCACCAATACCGGCGAGATCGTAGCGATGTTCAGCGCGCTGGTATTAGGACTGCGGGTGCCGCTGCTGGCGATCCAGATTTTGTGGATTAACCTCGTAACCGATGGACTGCCCGCCATCGCGCTAGGGTTTGAGCCAAGCGAACCGGATGTGATGAAACGCAATCCCCGCCCACCGAAAGAAAGCATTTTTGCCGATGGTGTTGGTTTGCATGTGCTATGGGTCGGTTTGTGGATTGGAGTAAGCACGCTGATCGGGTTTGCATGGGCGCTTCACCAGCACGGCGGGGAACTCATCGACCCTTCGGAAGATGCGTTGCGAATTGCGCGCACGGTGGCGTTTAGTGTCCTGGCGCTGTCCCAGGTATTTGAGGTTTGGGCCATTCACGGCGGCGATGCGTCATTTATGCAGGTGCCGCTGAACCGTAACAAGCTGCTGTGGATCGCTGTTTTTACTACCGCTGTGCTGCAATTCGTCGTGGTCTTCGCGCCGTTCGCCCAGCCTATTCTGGATACGACAACGCTCAATCTCACCGAGTTCCTCATGTCAGGGCTGCTGGCCGGGTCGATTTTCCCGGCAGTGGAGGTTGAAAAATACTTTCGTCGCCGCCGCCGGAAACGTTCCGCCTGACAAAATCAGGGGGGCCACGAATGAGTTGTTAGGAAAAACGGCCTCACCCCCCGGCCCCGACGCAACCGCAGGTTGCGCCTCCATTCGAAATGGAGAGGGGGGGAGAAAACAAGCAGCG
>JAFGTJ010000386.1 GCA_016934195.1 Anaerolineae bacterium
ACGGGTGTTTCTGATTCTGCTGGCCCTGGTGGTGCTGTTGGGTAACGTGTCGAACGTCACGGCAAGCGGGCCGGGCGGATTTCCCCCGGCAGTCGTGGCGGATATCCAAACGCTGCTGGATGCGCAGGTGCGGGCAGCGCTGATTCCCGGCGCGGTGCTGCTGCTGGATTCGCCGGATGCCTCGTTTATGGGCGCGAGCGGCTACGCCGACATGAATAACCGCGTGCCGCTGCATCCCGACGACGCGCTGCGCGTGGGCAGCGTGACCAAGATGTTCACCGCGACCGTGATCCTGCAACTGGCCGAGGAAGGCGCGCTGAGCCTGGATGATCCGCTCAGCCGGTGGCTGCCGGACGTGGCCGCTGGACTGCCGCACGGCGACCGGATCATACTGCGGCAGATGCTCAACCACACGGCGGGCCTGTACGATTACGTGGACGACCGGCTGACGCTGGCGCGGCTGCAAGAGGACCCGTTCCAGACCTTCGCGCCGGAAGAACTGGTCGCGCGCGTGGTCGAGATCAATGACGCCACGTTCGCACCGGGCGAAAACTGGTCCTACTGCAATACCGGCTACCTGCTGCTGGGCCTGATCATCGAAAAGATCACCGGGCAGCCGCTGGCCGAGGCGCTGCGGGACCGGATTTTTGCGCCGGTTGGCATGGATAACACCTTTCTGGCCGACGCGGAACCACCCCGCTCCGCATTGGTGCCGGGGTATGCGCGCTACGGCGGGCAGTGGTACGACGTGAGCGTCTGGAACGTCTCGACGGCGTGGGCGGCGGGCGCGCTGGTGTCCACCGCGCCGGATTTGGCGGCGTTCATGCGGGCGCTGTTTGGCGGGGACCTGTTCGCCCGTGACGATACGCTACAACAGATGCTCGATACCTCCGCCTCCGTCAGCTACGGCGTCCAGTACGGCCTGGGCATCATGCGCATGAATCCGCCCGGCAGTTGGGGGCACGGCGGCAGCATTTGGGGCTATCTGACGCAGGTGATCTACGTGCCGGAGAACGATCTGGCGGTAGTGGTGATCGTGAATAACAGCGAGCGCGGCATCCAGATCGCGGACATTATGGACGTCGCGCTGCCGTATTTGACGGGCTGACTGCTCCCCGCTCACTACCGCCGGTCCCTCACTGTACCTGGAAAAATACCTGAAAGGGCTGCTGGAGCCAGTTCATATCCAGGCCCACAACCACCAACTGGATCACGTACTGGCCGGGCGGCAGCGCATACGGCCCGATGGTATGCAGCACACCATTGGTCATGCCGGTCGTGTAGGGCGGGATACTGATGTCGTGCATGGTGGTGAAACTCCCCCACTGGCCGCCCTGAATCTCGATCTTGTAAAATGCGGCCTGCTGCGATGTAAAAATCGCGCTGCCGATGATGTCGATCTGGTCCGCTGTGCTGAAAACCTGGTTCTGCGTTGGGGAGGTGATGTTTGCCACCACGACCGGCGCGCCGCCCCCACCGCCCGCCGCCATTTGCAGCATTTGCTCGTTACAGGCGTATTGGGGCAGGATCGCCACGCCGTTGGCCTGCGCCCACACCCGCGCGCGGAAAGCGTCTTCCGCGACCGGCGGCGGCGCGATGAATAACTGCTCCTGCACGCCGGGGATCGAATTCACGATCTCGATGGGGACCTGGCAGTAGCGCGGCGGCGACGTCTGCCCGGACGGATCGGCGGCGGCGATGGCGTTCGCCAGTTCCGGCGCGACCGGGACAACCTGCACGCGGATCAGGCCCGGTTCCACTTCGACCGGCTGCGGGCCGTTGGCCGATTGGGGAGCCTGTTGGGGTTGTTGGCCGGGAACCAGATTCCCCTGGCTGTCGGGCACCATCACCGGACCGTCGAACAACCACTCGGTAGTGCTCTGCGAACAGGACGTGGCCGGGTCGCGCAGCGCGGTCCGCGAGATATTGCACAACTGCCGCTGCGAAATGTTGGCGGGCGCGTATAGGTGCGCGTCATCCGGCGGACGCCCGCCCAGGCTGTCCATCAGGCCGGGAGTCTGGTAAATGCGCGTGATGACGCCGTTCCAGATCGGCGCGGCCCCATCCAGCCCGGACACATGGTTCATCGGGGTGTTATCGGTATTCCCGGCCCACACGCCGACCGCAATATTGCGCGTATACCCCACCGTCCAGTTATCGCGGAAATCGTTGGTAGTCCCGGTTTTAACCGACGTGGGCAGACCGGGGGTATACAGCGGACTGTTGGCCCCCATCGCCGGGGTGCGAGCGTTGTTGTCGGCCAAAATGTTGCTGATCACGAACGCGATACGCTCATCCATCACCGGGCGCGGATCGGCCAGCACGCTCACCGAGGTAGCGGTTAGCTGGCCGGACGGACAATAGCCCTGGTATTCGTACAGAATGTCGCCGCTGGAATTCGTCACGCACAGGATTGAGGTCGGAGCCACGTAGCGCCCGCCGTTCGCCAGCACCGCGTAAGCCGTCGTGAGTTCCAACGGCGTGACCTCACCGCCGCCCAACGTCAGCGACAGCCCGTAATTCGAGGCGTCGTCGCTGAGACTCTGCACGCCGACGCGGTGCATCATCCACAGCAGGTAATCGACCCCGATCTGGCGCAGCGTTTGCACGGCGGGAATATTGTAGGAATTCGCCAGCGCTTCACGGACGCGCACCGGCCCGTGATAGGCATTGTCGTAGTTGCCCGGTTCATAATCCTGCTGCCCGGCGATGGGAATCCGCGTTTGAGTGTCCCAGATCACGGTGGCGGCGTTCCAGCCGTGCTCCATCGCGGCGGCGTAGGTGAACGGTTTCATGGCGCTACCCGGCTGCCGCTGCGCGATGGTGACGTTGACCTGCCCGTCGATCAGCTCGTTCTCAAAATCCACACTGCCGACCATTGCCAGAATCTCGCCGGTTTCGGGACGCAGCACGATCACCGCCGCGTTGTTCATGTTATGAACGGCCTGCAACTGCGCGACCTGCTGCCGCGCCACATCCTCCGCGATGCGCTGGAAATCCATATCCACGCTGGTATACACGCGCAGCCCGCCGCCCGCGATCATCTTCCTGATCTCGTCCTGCGGGCGGTTGAGCCGGTCCATCAGCAGGCTTTCCAGTTCGTCCTGGGCGTAAAAAACCATGTGCGGCGCGGCGTCGAGCCGGATATCGGGACTGACAAAATTCAGCGGTTCGGCATAGGCGGCGTCGGCCTCATCCCGCGTGATGAAGTCGTTTTTGACCATCAGGTCCAGCACCAGCCGCCGCCGGGACGCGACCCGCTGCTGCACGGTCGGATCGGGGTTGAGCGGGTCCAATCCGGCGGGCGCTTGTGGCAGTCCGGCCAGCAGCGCCGATTCCGCTAAGGTGAGTTCGGCGGCGGGCTTACCAAAATAGGTCTGGGCCGCTGCTTCGATGCCATACGCCAGGTTGCCGTAAGGAATCTCGTTGAGATACAACTCCATAATCTCGTCTTTGCTCATGCGCTGGGTCAGGACAACGGCCAGCAGCGCCTCGTCCAATTTGCGGTTGAGCGACTGTTCGTACTTGTATTCTTCGGTGAACAATACGTTGCGGATCAACTGCTGGGTGATGGTGCTGCCGCCGGAGACGACGTAGCCGTAGCGGACATACTGCCAGCCCGCCCGCGCGATACTGGGAATGTCGATGCCCCGGTTTTCGTAGAAGGTGTCATCCTCAATGGAGATGGTCGCGTCGATCATGTGCTGAGGAATCTGGTCCAGGTCGATGATGGTGCGGCGGCCCTCGTCGAAAACCTCGAACAGTTCGTTGCCGTCGCGGTCCAGGATCACGGTGGTTTCAAACGTGTCGTAATTGGCGATTTCCGCCAGCTTGTCGATTTCGTCTTCGAGTTCGCCGCTGTAGTAATCGTAAACCAGGATACCGGCGATCAATAAGCCGAGCATAATCACGCCCACAAACCCGATACAGCCGAAAATGCAGCCCGGCCCAATGCTGCACCCACGCCG
>JAFGTJ010000387.1 GCA_016934195.1 Anaerolineae bacterium
GGACGCCCCCCCTCAGAAGGTGCTCGGCCTGAGCGCGTCGATCAACGAAATCCTGTTCTCCATCGGGCTGACCCCGGTGGGTGTGACCAATACCATGAGCTACCCGCCCGCCGCCGAAACCCTGCCCCAAATCGGCAGCGGCTACCAGCCCAGTTTGGAAGCTGTCGCCGCGCTGGAACCGGACCTGATCATCGCCAACGGCCAGCTTCATATGGATGTGCTGCCGCAGTTGGAAGCAATCGCGCCGACCCTGGTGGTCATGATCCTGTCAACGGCGGATATCCCGGCCATTACGCGCATGGTGGGCGAGGCGACCTGGCACGAAACCAGCGCCGAGTACGTCGCGTCGTCCTATGACAGTTTCCTGGGGTTGGCCGAAACCGTCAGCACGATGCACGACGGTCCCTCGGTCCTGATCCTGGTCGGGATGCTGCAAGTACCCAACTACGGCAAGTCCGAAACCTACCTGGGCGATATGCTGGCCCGCCTGGGCGCGACCAATATCGCCGATGGCGAGGAAGATGCCGGGCCGTTCCCCGGTTATGCCATGCTGAATATCGAGGCCATTCTGGACGCCGATCCCGACGTGATTTTCACCGTGACACGCGGCGGGGCGGAACTGGTATCGGACCAGATGAAAACGGATGATATCTGGTCGGCGATGTCGGCGGTGCAAAATGGCCGCGTTTACGAGCTGGACCCCGATCTGTTCGTGCAGTCACCGGGGCCGCGTTTCGTGGAGGCCATGCTGCAACTGTACCAGATGCTCTACGGCGCGGGGATGTAGGTAGTAATGAGTGAGGAGTTGTGAGTTTTGAGTACATACGTTGGGGGGCTGGGGTTTTTACCCATAACTCCGAACGCACAACCCATAACTCATAACCCATAACCCACAAGAAGGGACTATTTTTTGGTGAGCGCTCAAGCCGTTTTTCAGGCCCCGACCCAGAAATCACCGGAAGCGGGCCTGAGTCTATCGCGGCGGCGGCTGATCATACGCACGGTGGTTGTCGTCCTGGCCGGACTGCTGCTGGCCGGGGCGATGATCGTCTCGTTGGGGCGGGGATCGAAGGAGATTCCCGCCCGGGACGTGATCAACGCGCTGCGGGATTCGGACAGCGTGGCGAAATCCACGTATATCATTGTGCATAAGGTCCGGCTGCCGCGCGCGCTGACCGGGGCGCTGGTCGGGATGAATCTCGCCGTCGCCGGGACCATGCTGCAAGGCGCGGTCCGTTCGCCGCTGGCCGATCCGTATATTCTGGGCGTCTCGGCGGGCGGTGGACTGGTGGCCGCGTATATCAAGCTGCGCATCCCCGACGCGCCGCCGCACGCGGTCCCGACCGGCGCGTTTATCGGGTCGCTGGTGGGCGCGATGATCGTCTATCTGGTGGCGTGGGATGGCAGCGGCGTCACGGCGACCCGGCTGGCCCTGGCCGGAGTCGCGCTGACAACGGCCTTTGGCGCGTTCACGACCACCATTGTCGGCATGTCGATCCAGGCGGGCGGGCAGGTCATTTTCCAGTGGATGATCGGCGGGCTGTACACGGCGGATTGGGCCGATTATTATCTGATCGCGCCGTATACCCTGGCCGGATTCCTGCTGGCGATGCTGCTGGCGACTCGCGCCAACGTGCTGGCGTTGGGCGACGAAATGGCGCAGGGCTTAGGACTGCGCGTGGAGTGGACGCGCTTCCTGATGAGCGCGGTTGCCGCCGTGCTCGCCGGGAGTTCGGTCGCCGTCGCGGGCCTGATCGGGTTTGTGGGCCTGCTGGTCCCGTATGTGGCTCGCAAACTGGTCGGCTCGGACTACCGTTTCCTGATCCCAACCTGCGCGATCCTGGGCGCGGCCCTGATGGTGTGGGCGGATTGGTCGGCACAGGTCTTTTTCCCGAAATTATTGGACGGTCCCGACACCAGCATCCAGTTTCCGGTCGGCATCGTAACCGCCGTGATCGGCGGGCCGTTGTTCCTGTGGTTGGTGCGTGCGCGGCGCGCGCAGTGGTGAGAGATTAGCCCCTCTCCTAAATCCCCTCCCCACAAGTGGAGAGGGGACTTGACGCCGCGCTGTTCTCCCTCTTTCTCCGTTTACGGGGAAAGGGGGCGGGGGGATAGGGGCTAACCGCTGACCGGCTGATGGCTAATTGCCGTATGTGAAAGGTTCTAGATCATGGCTACGTTACTTGCGGAACACCTCACTCTCGGCTACCGGCGCGGGGCGTCGGTGGTGCGTGATCTGGTCCTGGACGTGGCGCAGGGCGAGATCGTCACGCTGGTCGGGCCGAACGGGTCCGGCAAAAGTACGATTCTGCGCGCCCTGGCGCGGCTGCTGCCGGTTCAGGAAGGCGTGGTGTACCTGGACGGTAAAATGATTCACCGCATGTCCACCCGCAAAGTGGCCCAGACGCTCGCCATTCTGCCGCAGGACCCGACCGCGCCCGACGATCTGACCGTGCGCGATCTGGTGACGCGCGGACGGTTTGCGCGGCAGGCGTGGTGGCGGGCGGTGCGCCGCCAGGACTCCGACGCGGTGGAATGGGCCATTCACATGACCGGGCTGGAGACGCTCAGCGAACGGTTGATCCAGACGCTCAGCGGTGGGGAACGCCAGCGAGCGTGGATCGCGCTGGCGCTGGCCCAGGAACCGCGCGTCCTGCTGCTGGACGAACCGACCACGTTCCTCGATATCAGCCACCAGTTGGATATTATGGCGCTGCTGCAAACGCTCAATGCCGACAACGACCTCAGTATTGTGATGGTGCTGCACGATCTCAACCAGGCGGCGCGCTTCAGTCACCGGCTGGTAGTGCTGCATGACGGGGAAATTTACGCCAGCGGCCCGCCTGCCGAAGTCCTGACGGACGCCATGCTGCGCGAGGTATTCCAGGTGGAGGGCGTGGTCGGCCACGATCCGCACACCAGCACACCGGTTTTCACACCGCTGCAATCGGTGCGCCGGAACGGGTTGGGGCATGGGAACGGGAACGGGAACGGATCGGGTCATAACGGCAGCGGGTAAGGGTTACTTCCGCGCCGCCAGGATTTTATCCACGCGCCGCCCGTCCATGTCCACCACCTCGAAGCGATAGCCGGAACAGTCGAACGTCGCGCCGGTCGCGGGAATCTGCCCCAGGCAGCTCATCACGAAACCGCCCAGCGTCTCGTAATTGCCTTCCGCCTCACCGGGCAGATTGTCGATCCCCAGCAGTTCTTTCACGTCCTGCACATGCATCAGGCCATCCAGCAGCCACGACCCATCGGCGCGCTGCACCACATGCGGATCAATGTCATCCGGCGTGGGGATGAAACCCACAATCGCCTGTAAAATGTCGTGCTCGGTGATCAGGCCCGCGATGCCGCCGTGCTCATCGATCACCATCACGATATGCTCCTGGCTGCGCTTGAGCAGTTGGATCACCCGCGAAGCCGGGGCGTTTTCCGGCACGATGCGCGGCTGGCGGATCACGGCGTCCAGGTTCACCGGCTCCCCGCACAGGCTGCGGGCCAACAGATCGTTGGCATGGACCACGCCGATCAGGTTGTCCAGGCTGCCCCGCCCCACCGGGAAGCGCGTGTGCCCGCTGGTCGTGATCTTGTGGCAGGTGCCCTCCGGCGAATCGGCAGCATCCAGCCATGCGATCTCGGTGTGGGGCGTCATCAAGGCGCTGGCGTTGCGGTCGTCCAGCTTGAATACGCTCTCGACCATGTTCTGTTCGTCCGCTCGAAAAATGCCCGCCGCCGTGCCCTGTTCGATCAGGATGCGGATTTCTTCCTCGGTGATGGGTGGCTCATCAGAGGCCCCGATTCCCAGGACGCGCACCACCAGCCCGGTCGAGGCGCTCAGCAGCCGCACAACAGGAGCCGCGCCCCGTGCCAGCGCCCGCATCGGTCCTGCCACCCAGGACGCCACGCGCTCCGGCGATTGCAGGGCAAGCCGCTTGGGGACCAGTTCCCCGATCACCAGCGAGAAATAAGTGATTCCGGCCACCACTACCCCCAGGCCGAGCGCATCGGCATAAGGGGCCAGCGCGTCCACCTGCGCGAACCGGTCGCCGAGCACCTTCGAGAGCGTGGCCCCGCCGAACGCGCCTGCCAGCACGCCGACCAGCGTGATCCCGATCTGGACCGTCGAGAGGAAGCGGTTAGGGGTATTGGCGAGGTCCAGCGCGGACCGGGCGCGGGCATTGCCCTGTTCGGCCCATTCCTGCAAACGGGCCTTGCGCGCCGACATCACGGCCAGTTCCGACATGGCGAAAAATCCGTTGAGCAGGATCAACAGGCTGAGAATGACCAGTTCCAGTAGAATCGCGGACATACGCTTTTCCTGATAGGGTTACGATTCGGCTGCTTCTAAGGGGATTTTAGCAGATACAATATACCTTGATTGCTAGAGCGTGTTATGTACTTTTTACCCCTATCCCCCGGCCCCTTTCCCCGTAAACGGAGAAAGGGGAGACGCGCAAGTCCCTCTCC
>JAFGTJ010000056.1 GCA_016934195.1 Anaerolineae bacterium
CCCACAGTTCATGACCACCGAGAGCCGCCAGCATTACGCAGGCCAGATCGCGCGGGCCGTGCAAACCGCCGATCACATCCTGGTATCGTCGCAATCTACCTTAAACGACCTGGGCAACCTGCTCAATGTCCCGGCAGAAAAGATGACGGTTCACATGCTGGGCGTAAATCCGGCCTTTCGCCGCCTGCCGGATGATGAGATCGCCCAACACCGTGTACGCCTGGGTCTGCCGGAATCGTACATCCTGTTTGTGGGCACATTCGAGCCGCGCAAAAATATCCCCGGCCTGCTGGAAGCCTACAAGCTGCTGCGCGGCGAGTGGCCGGAAACGCCGCCGCTGGTGATGGTGGGGCGGCGCGGCTGGCTGTATGAAGACATTTTCGCCAAAGTGGACGCGCTCCGCCTGGGCGATCACCTGATCTGGCTGGAAAACGCGCCCTGGGAAGACCTGCCCGCGATTTATAACGGCGCAGACGTGCTGGTCCTGCCGTCCCATTACGAAGGCTTCGGCCTGACGGCATTAGAAGCGATGGCCTGCGGCACACCGCCCATCGTCGCGGATCGGAGTTCCCTGCCGGAAGTGACCGGGGAAGCCGGACTGCTGGTTGATCCCGATGACCCGGCGCATATTGCCGACGCCATCCGGCGAATACTGGAGAACAGTGCGCTGCGCACCCAGTTACGCGCTGCGGGACTGGCACGGGCGGCGACCTTCACCTGGCGGCGCACGGCTGAAACTGTCTTACAAACCTACCGGCATGTGCTACATATACCAGATTAAACAACCATGCATATTCTATTCCTGACCGCCCAACTACCCGAACCGCCCCACGCCGGGGGCACACTGCGCACTAACGGCCTGATGCGCGGCGTTTTTGCCGCCGGACATCAAGCACACGTCCTGGCATTCGGCCCACCGGACGCGCTGACAACACACCGGAGCGCATTAGATGAATTTTGCGCCAGCGTGGAAGTCGTGCCGCCGCCGCAGCGGTCCATCACAGACCGACTGCGCGATCTGCTGCTGACCCATCTGGCCGACATGCAGCGCCGCTATGATTCGCCGCTGTATGCCGCCGCGCTGGAACGCACCCTGTCCCGGCAGGCATTCGACCTGATCCAGATCGAAAGCCTGGAAATGGCGATCTACCTGCCCGTGATCCGGCGTTTCCAGCCGGACACCCCGGTAATCTACGACTCGTTCAACGCAGAATTTGAACTGCAAAAAAGTGTCTACCAGGCAGAACGGGGCAACCTCAAGCGGCTGCCGGGCGCGCTGTACTCGCTGATCCAGTGGCGGCGGCTGACCCGCTTTGAACGCGACGTCTGCCGGTCGGTGGCGCATACCATTGCGGTATCGGATGCCGACGCCGCCGCGTTCGGGCAGTTGGTCCCGGATTGTCCGGTCACGGTGGTTCCCAACGGTGTAGATACGCGGTTATATACCCAAACCGACACCAGTCTGGACCTCGGTGACGCGGCGTTGGTCTTCACCGGGTCGATGAGCTACCGTCCCAACGTGGACGCGGCGCTGTGGTTTGCCGATACCGTATTTCCACTGGTGCGGGAGCAGTGTCCAAATGCCAAATTTTTTGTAGTGGGCAGCAATCCCCATCCCCGGCTGACAGCGCTCCGCGAACGGGAAAATATCCAGGTGACGGGCTGGGTACCGGACGTAAACCCGTTTTTGCATGCGGCGGCGGTCTATATTGTGCCAATGCGCATGGGCAGCGGGACGCGACTCAAGTTGCTGCAAGCGATGGCAGCGGGGCAGGCTGTCGTATCGACTACCAGTGGCGCACAGGGCCTCACCGTACAAGATGGGATCGAACTGCGGTTGGCCGACACAACGCCAGATTTCGCACAGGCGGTGATCGATCTGCTGCAACATCCCGCACAACGCCAGACATTAGGGAAAACGGGCGCGGCCTATGTCAAGCAATATTATGATTGGCCCGTGATTGTTCCTAAGCTGCTGGACGTCTACAATAAGTTAACCGGCTAACTACAGTTAGAGAAGGGCATTATGACCTCAAAACAACCTCTCCGCCCACCAATGGGCGATCCCGTGAATCTGAAAGACTACGATCCCGACTACACAGGCGAGTATGACGACAAAGATGCCGCTGAAGACCAGTTGAAAGACAACCGTGACCGGCTGCGCGAACTCCAACAGGTGCTGTACGCCGAGCATAAACACGCGCTGTTGATCGTGCTCCAGGGCATGGACGCCAGTGGCAAAGACGGCACGATTCGCCACGTTATGCAGGGCATCAATCCGCAGGGCGTGACCGTCACCAGCTTTAAGGTTCCCACCCCGGAAGAACTGGACCATGACTTCCTGTGGCGCATCCACCAGCATACGCCGCGCCGGGGCATGATCGGGATTTTCAACCGCTCCCACTACGAAGACGTGCTCATCGTCCGCGTCGAGAAACTGGTATCACGCGGCGTCTGGCAGGCCCGGTACGATCACATCAACGCCTTTGAGCGCCTGCTGGCCGACAGCGGCGTGACGATCCTCAAGTTCTTCCTGCACATCTCGAAAAACGAACAGAAAGAACGTTTTCAGGACCGGCTGAACGAACCAGATAAACGGTGGAAGTTCTCTACGGGCGACCTGGGTGTGCGCGCCAAATGGGACGACTATCAGGCCGCCTATGAAGATGCCCTATCGCGCTGCAATACCGGTTGGGCACCCTGGCACATCGTACCCGCCAACAAAAAATGGTATCGGAATCTGGTCATTTCCAACACCATTGTAAAAGCCCTGGAACGGCTTCACATGCGCTACCCGGAACCGGAAGAAGGTCTGGACGAGATCGTGATCCCGGATTAGGCGAATCAACCGGCCTATTCCGGCGCGGGGACGACATCGACCGGGGATTCGTTGCGATATGTCACCATGCCGGGTTTGCCGCCCTTGATTTTGCGCACATATTTACGCTGCGTCACATCGACCAGCGCGCGCGATTCGGTGCGGGCGCGGCTGTAATACGCGGCGATGGCAGCGGCCCGCCGGATGACGCTATCCGGCACGTCGCGCCCATTGGACTTGATGATCACGTGCGCGCCGGGGACGCCCCGCACATGGAGCCACAAATCGTCCGAATTACCTTTGGAGAACGTCACATTATCGTTCTGGCGCGAATTACGCCCTACCCAGATCACGTAGCCCGACTCCGTTGTGACCTTCAGCGGCCCGGACCATTCCCCACCGGGCCGTTTGGTTTTAGGACCGTGCCAGTAGCCGTGAACCTGCAACATATCCTGCACCTCACCGATCTCCGGCCAGTTGGTCGCCAGGTCCAGGTCAGTCTCAAGCTGGCCCAGGTAGGCCAATTCCTGCTCGGTGGCCGCGATCAACTGCGGGACACCCGCGCGGGCACGCTTGGCCTTCTCGTATTTTTCAAAATAGCGCTTGGCGTTATCCAGCGGCGTTATACCGGGGTCCAGCACGATTTCGATCTCCGGTCCATCTACCTCGTATTGGGCCTTAAACGCCGTCTGGCCCGGTCCCAGGCCGTACTGGTAAGCGAGCAGCAGTTCGCCGCTCTGCCGGAGATGCTCGATCTCGGCTTCGTCTTGCAGCGACCGCCGCAGCGAGTCCAGTTTTTTGCCGACTTTGGCTTGCGCTTCATGGATCACAGCGCGAACCGGCTTTTTGGCCGCCTCATAAGCGCCCTCACCGACCAATGGTCCATAATAACGCTCGATGGCCTGACTGATGGATGCGACCGGCGTCCAACCGTCCAGGTGCGTCAGCGGGTAGGCTGAATAAGCGCTCACCTCGCCGTCCTGATCGCTGGCCTGAACCGAAACACCCGGTTCCCATTCACGCGCGCGAAACGCGCCGAACAGGTCCTCGATCACGCTGAACAACACGCGGGCGCTGGTATCGGCGGCTTTGGTATTGATGGCTCCGGTTGCCCGGAATACAACTTCTTTAGCGATCTGCGGACTGAAGCCCAACAGTTTACCCGTCAGAATTTGGCGCGCTCGCTCGCCCGGTTGGTTATCCAGCCATTCGCCCAGCCGGTCCGCCGTGAGCGCATACGGATCGCGCTTGAGTTTTTGCGGCGGCGGCGGATCATAGGGTTGGCCCGGCAAACTGATCCGCACACGGTTGTCTTGCGGCCCCACGCGCCGGATACAGTCGGCAATGGTGCCGTCGGCGCGCAGCAGCAAAATATTGGCGCGGCGTTCCATTGGCTCAATGACCAGTTCAAACACACCTTCCGGCCCGTCGATGTCCAGAATGATCACGCGCTCCCAGGCGGGTTGGTGAACGCCATCGATCCGCGCTCCTTCCACGTAACGCCGCAGCAGCAACCCTAACGGCGACGGCTGCGGAATGCCGCGCCGTAGTTTTTCTTCGGACAAGAGCACGCGGGCAAACTGTTGATGCGCGCTCATGAGCAGGTAATGGCGCTGGTGATTGGCGTAAATTTCCAGCCCTAGCGTTTCCTGATCTACCTGGACCGAATCCTGGACGCGCCCACCGGACAAGGTCGTATTCAGTTCGTCCACCAACGCCATAATCGTTACTGCATCAAAATTCATATTTGCACAACCTTTCTCGCCTGGAAGGTCGATTAGTCAATTTATTGGGGCGATGCTACAATGCGTGCATGGTTATGCACGATTACGTGTATCAATGTGTGTTCTGAGTAAGCGCCATGCGCATCGCCATCGGATCAACCAACCCGGTTAAGTGTAACGCAAGCCGCGCCGTTTTAAAGCCCCTTTATCCTGGCGCGCAGTTCGTCAGTATAGAGGTGCCGTCTGGCGTCTCATCACAGCCCTGGGGCGATGTCGAGACGCGCACCGGAGCACACAACCGCGCCCGCGCGGTCCTGGCCCAAACCGGCGCGGACCTGGGAGTCGGGTTGGAAGGTGGCGTCCAGGATTCGGAATTCGGGCTGATGACGTGCGCGTGGTGTGTGCTGGTGAATGCCGAAGGACGGACCGGCGTCGGCGGGAATTCCTGCGTGCTGCTACCCGGTGCGGTTGCCACCCATATTCGCCAGGGCGGAGAACTCGGCGCGGCGATGGACCGGTTGGTCCACGAACAAAATACCCGGCAACGCAACGGCGCGATTGGCATCCTGACCGGCGACCTTGAGACACGCCAAAGCGCGTATGAAACGATCATCCGGCTGGCGCTGGCCCCGTTCCAGCATCCAGACTGGTATACAATGCCCTGATACTCTACTCAAGCGGGGGAATAGCGCTGATGATAAAAAGACGTACCCTTTTAGTCATTGTAGTGATGTTTTTTGTGATACTGGCGGTCTCGGCGTGCGGCGGCGAGAGCGTCGCCAAACGCCCGGTGATCAAGCTCCAGGTGGGCAGCCAGACGTATGAAGAAGACGTCGCTTTTTACTGCTGGCCGGAGGCATCCGACGATCTGGCCTGCGGTCCGACCGACTTCGCGCAGGCGGCAGTCCCGGCGAATTTCGCCGCTGTCGGCCCCGGCGACGAAATCCGCTTCGTGATCGAGGGCGCTGACGTGGATGCGCCTTCTCGATTCACCGCCACGCTGCTCGAATCCGGCCAGCAAACCAACCTGGGCACCACCAACGAAGCCGTCTACGATATGGCGCTGCCAGATGCGCAGTACAGCGTCCGGGTGGATGCCGAATACGATGACGTAGAGGGACATAAAGCGAACGTCTCTTACGTGTTTGGGCTTGAGTACGGCGGAGTCGTCGTCATGGCACCAACCGACACGCCAACGCCACCGCCCACCGATACGCCGGTACCCACTGTCACCAACACGCCCCAACCAACCGCCACATTCACGATCACGCCGACGCCGTTGGGTCCACCGCTGGCCGAAGCGCTGGAACCGGACACCTATGTACATGCCGGACCGGACTCAAACAG
>JAFGTJ010000388.1 GCA_016934195.1 Anaerolineae bacterium
CCGTTGACGACCAGTAAGAACAGTCCTAACGTCAGGATTACCAGCGGGCAGCTCAGGATCAGGAGCGCGGGTTTGAGGACGGCGTTCAGCAGGCCAAAAATCAGGGCCACAATCAGCAGTGTGCCGATCCCATTGTCACGGACGGAAATACCGGGCAGGATGGCGGCAGTCGCGGCCAGGGCAACCGCGTTAATCAACAGGCGCATCAGGAAGTCGCGCATACGAAAATAGCTCCTTTAATCACATAATTCTATTCCGCAGGTTCCTCGGCGGGCATTTTGCCTTTGCGATTGTAGATGATCCGGCGAATGGGGGGAGCCACACGGTAACGCGCCAGGTAGAAGAAATGGCCGCCTTTGGTGCGTTTGCGTGAGCCGTCACCGAGCATCAGCGCGGAGTCGCTGGCTTCGAGCGCGAGCGCCTCTTCCATGAGCGCCTGGGCAAAACTGGTCCCGCACAGCCGGACGATGGCTTCCAGGCGGCGCACGGGGACTTTATCGGTTTCTTCCAGTTTTTCCTTTAGTTCGTCCAGGACCCGGCGCTGGCGGGAGGTCAGGTCTTTTCCGGCATCGACTTCCGGGTAACTCACGGCGAGGTGGTAGCCGTCCAACAGGTGGCCGTTGGTAGCATTATTGGCTTTGGTGGCGATTTTCTCCGATGCCATCGTGATCAGCGCGTAGGGGCGGCCCGATTTTTCCTCGAGGCCACGTTCCAGGGCGAGCACGTCTCCCTGATCGGCAAAAAGTTCGCGCAGTTGTTCGTCGGGTGTGTCCGGCGGAAAATTGGTAACGTAGAGCATCTCTTTCATGATATTTCGTCTACTCCCCATGTGATAGACAAAAATGGCAGCACGCGCTGCCATTGGTTGAAAAGCGGAAAATCCGGCGCGTTTCCGTTTCTATTATACCGTGTCCTGCCGTGAAGTCTCGAAGCGCCCGAAGTTGTAATACGCGGCGCACGCGCCTTCAGACGACACCATTGGCGCGCCGAGCGGCATACGGGGTGTGCATTCTTTGCCGAAGGCGGGGCACTGGTTGGGCTTCAGCACGCCCTTGAGGACTTCCCCGGCGTGACACAGCGGTGATTCCTCGGTTTTGATGTGCTCGACGGCGAAGCGCCGCGCGGCGTCATAGGCGGTGTAGTTCGGGCTGAGCTTCCACCCGCTGCGGGGAATATTGCCGATGCCGCGCCAGTTGCGGTCACATTCCTCGAACACGGTGTTGATGATGTGCATCGCGGGTGGATTGCCCGCTTTGACCACCACGCGGGCATAGGCGTTTTCGACTTCGGCGCGACCTTCTTCAAGCTGGCGGACCGTCATGTGAATGCCATGCACGATATCCAGCGGCTCGAAGCCGGTCACGACCATCGGCACGCGGTAGCGTTCCACCAGCGGCGGGTATTCCCAGTAGCCCATCACGGCGGAAACGTGTCCGGCCAGCAGAAACGCCTGGACATGCACATCCGGCGCGCTCAGTAGAGCGTCCAGCACGGGCGGGACGCGCACATGCGATACCAGCATCGAGAAATTGGGAATGCCAAGCTGTTTGGCCTGATGCACGGCCATCGCGTTCGCGGGCGCGGTGGTTTCAAATCCGACGCCGAAGAAAACAACCTCTTTCGCGGGATTTTCTCGCGCTATCTTGAGGCAGTCCAGCGGCGAATAGACCACGCGCACGTCGCCGCCCCCGGCCTTGACCTGGAACAGGTCCTTTTGCGAGCCGGGGACGCGCAGCATATCACCGAACGATACCATGATGGTATCCGGCAGCGACGCGATGGCGATGGCCTGATCGATGAGTTCCTGCGGCGTGACACACACCGGGCAGCCGGGACCGTGAATCATCTCGATTTTATCCGGCAGCAGTTGGTCGATGCCGTGCCGGATGATCGAGTGCGTTTGCCCGCCGCAGACCTCCATCAGCCGCCAGGGGCGGGTTGTGATGGCGTGAATGTCGTTCAACACGTCGCGCACGCGCTGGGCGTCGCGGTATTCGGTGACGTATTTCATGGTGTGAATATGCCCCTACGAACCGTCGCCGGGGGATTCGCCCAGTTCTTCCGCTAATGCGCCGATCTCGGCCAGGAGTTCGAGCGTTTTAAGGGCTTCGTCTTCGTCGATCAGGTTGAGGGCGAATCCGACATGCACAATTGTGTAGTTGCCGATCTGCGCTTCGGGGATGTAGGCGAGGCAGATTTCGCGGACCACGCCGCCAAAGTCCACCTTGCCCATTTTTAGCCCGTCTTTTTCGTAAATCTCGGTGATTTTGCCGGGAATGCCAAGACACATGGTTGAATTCTCCAATGAAAATAGCGTTTAGCTCTCGTGATGCCGCGCAGTGTAGGCCGCAATCGCCGCCTGTCCGAGCGCGAGTCCGCCGTCATTGGGCGGGACGAGTTCATGCACGTAAACGGTAAACCGGGCGGTTTCCAAGCGCTCGACTGTTTTCTTATGTAACAGGCTGTTCTGGAACACACCGCCGCTCAGCACAATATTGTTCAGGCCGGTCGCCTGCCGTGCCAGATCGCATACATCGCGGATCAGGTCGGCCACGCCGTTATGAAAACGCGCCGCCATGATCGGGATCGCGGTTTTTGCTCGCAGATCGTCCACGATGGCGCGCAGCGCGGGCGCAGGATCGATCAATGACGGGACTCCGGCCCCATCGCGCAGCGTGATTGCAAACGGGTAGCTGCCGGATTCGGCGGGATCGGCCTGGGCTTCCAACCAGATCGCGGCCTGGGCCTCGTAGGTGACGGTGTGCAGCACGCCGACCAGCGAGGCTACCGCGTCGAACAGGCGGCCCATGCTGGACGTATCCGGCGCGTTGAGCTTCTTTTCCAACTGCTGGCGAATGATGGCGCGTTCCTGTTCGTCGGTGGCGGTCGTGGACGGCAGATCGTCGTCCCATGCGATGCCTGCCCGCCACAGGTGCGCGAGCGCGGTCCGGTAGGGGCGCAGCGTAGCCGTATCGCCGCCGGGCAGCGGGATGTAGGTCAGATGGGCGAAGCGGTGATAGCCATCGTAGCCGCCGACCAGGATTTCGCCGCCCCAGATCGCGCCATCGGGTCCGAGGCCGGTGCCGTCGAAGATCACGCCGATGGTTTGGGCGGATTCGGGCAGCTTGTGTTCGGCCATGCAGCTTGCCAGGTGCGCGTGATGGTGCTGTATCTCGATGCGCCTGACATCCGAATAGACAGCATCATCGCGGGCGTACTTGGTCGAGAGATAGTCGGGGTGCGCGTCGTGGGCGATGATCTCCGGTTCCACGCGGAACAGGCGGCGCATGTGATCGACGCTGTGTTTGTAGGACACCAGCGCGTCGTAATTCGCCAAATCCCCGATATGCTGGCTCATGAAGGCGTGCTGATCACGCGCGAGGCAGAACGTGTTTTTGAGTTCGGCCCCGGTTGCCAGCAGCGGCGGCGACTCGAACGGCAGCGGCACGGGGTAGGGCGCATAACCCCGCGAGCGGCGCAGCGGCATGATGTGGCCTTCCAGCGCGCGGACAACCGAATCGTCGCAGCGGATATAAATGTCGCGGTCGTGCAGCAGAAAAGC
>JAFGTJ010000389.1 GCA_016934195.1 Anaerolineae bacterium
GAAAAATCTGCGAGCATGGCGAAAATCCTTTCGGTAATTGGGAGCTATCAGTTTTCAGCCGGTCAGCTATCAGCGGGCATCCAGGGATGAGGCTAACAATTAGCCATCAAAGTTCTTCATCTATGTGTATCTGCGTTCATCTGCGTCCCAATATTTTTTTGCTGGTGGTTGATGGCTGAATGCTAACCGCTAAATGCCAGGTAGGAGAATTATAGGCGGTTCGTCAGGGATTCCCAACCGGGACCACCAGCCCGCTTGTGTGGACTCAGCACTGATGGTAAACTGCGAGTAGTTGGGGTATTTTTACGGATTCAGGCAACACCCCAGGAGAGAGTTTGCTATGATGCGGATCACATTCCGGCACGGGCGATGGGTGGCGCTGGCGCTGCTGCTGGCATTAGGGTTGACCGGCTGTTTTAAGACTGCCGGGGAAAACCTGGAACCAACCCCACAGGGGCAGGTGCCCGTTCAGCCGGTTTATACACCTGCCGGGACGCTCGAACTCCCGCCGACGTTTACCCCGCTGCCAACGGACTCCTTCGCGCCGACGGCGGAGGAGATGACCGCGCCGCCGACCGGCATCCCGACGATGGACGGGCAGGGCGGGCCAGCGGCGACGGTGACACCACTGGTCGAGGCCACCAATACGCCGTTGATGAGGCCGACCGATACCGTGATGGCGTCCGCGACGGCATTTGGACCCGCTGCGACCAATACGCCGCTGGCCCCATTCGCCAGCAGCACGCCATTGGGTCCGCCTGCCACGTATACGCCGCCGCCGACCTACACGCCGCTGCCAACCTATACCCCGCTGCCGACCGAACCGCCGCTGCCCACCCAGCCCCCACTGCCCACGCAGCCGCCGTTCCCGACGCAGCGCCCGCCGTCCCAATTGACGGCCACCTTTACGCCGGTCCAGGCCACGCAGCCGCCGCCATCGCCGACCTATACGCCATATACTGCCGGGGTATCGTTTAATCCCAACGCCGATCCGTTCAGTGCCCCGCCGCAGGTGAGCCAGCCGCAGGAAGCGGTCCCGCTGGCCGAACGCACCGATCCGGCCAACGCGGGACAGGGCGGCGCGATAGCGACCATTCCGCCGCAGGGAGTGGCCGTTGTCCCGACCTGGACGCCACAGCCGACCATCGTGGTTCAGGCTCCGACCTGGACCCCGGCGCTGACGGTCAACGAAATGACGGCGACCCAGATGGTGATGGAATACCAGTGGACGCAAGCCGCGCAACAGGGAACATACATTCCGCCCACCATCGCGACCCAGATTCCGGGGGGCGCGCCCGCGCCGGTCGGCCAGCAGTACGTGGTCGTGACCTCGGTGCCCGGTGCGCAGGCGGGCATGTGTAACCAGCACCTGGTATCACCCGGTGATACGCTCACGCGGCTGGCGATCACGTATGGCGTGACCACCGCGCAGATCGTGCAGGCCAACGGCATCACTAACCCCGACCTGATCGAAGCGGGCGACACGCTGAATATTCCGTGCCCGCTGCCCGCCACCGCGACCCCGATTCCCGCCGTGCCGACGGTGGCTCCGGTGGTCGTGCCGGGCACCGCCACGACATATATTGTGGAACCGGGCGACAACCTGTACCGGATCGCGCTGCGCTTTAACGTCTCGATGGCGGCCTTGATGAGCGCCAACGGTTTCACGCCGTCCACCATGAACACCATTTACGCGGGCCAGTCGTTGTATATTCCCGGCGGAACCGCCACCACGACAACCGGCGTGTCGCCCCAACCGACCATTGATTGCAACAATCCGGCCATTATCTGCATGACGCCAACGCCCGCGTTTTAACGGCGGGTACGCGGTAGGCCCGGTTCGTTAGCCTCACCCCTAAATCCCCTCTTCATGAAATGGAGAGGGGACTTGATTTTGCGCCGTTAAGCCCCCTTTCTCTGGCTCTGCCGGGGAAAGGGGGTGCGCGCTAATGGCGCGTCGGGGATAGGGGCCGTTTTTAGAGCCGGTTTGTTATGAAGGACACCGCATGAACGACTCAACCGACCTGATCGAAACACTACTCGACTCCCGCCCGGTGTACCTGGGCAAACTGGTCAAGCTGCATGTGGATACCGTGCAATTGCCCGACGGCAGCCGCACCGAGCGCGAGATCATCCGGCATCCCGGCGCGGTGGCAATGGTCCCGCTGCTGGATGGCGATAACGGCGAAATTACCGTTGTATTGGTGCAGCAGTACCGGCACGCCGCCGCCCAGGTCACGCTGGAAATTCCGGCGGGCGGACTCGAACCGGGCGAGGACCCGTTAGTCGGCGCGGTGCGCGAATTGCAGGAGGAGATCGGGTACAAACCCGGCAAGCTGGAACTACTCGCCAGCGAATTCCCCGCGCCCAGTTATACCACCGAATGCGTTCACCTGTTCCTGGCGACGGAGCTAACCCCGTCGCGGCTGGATGGGGACGCCGACGAGTTTATGAACGTGGTCCCGCTGCCGCTGGATGAAGCGCTGCGCCGGATCGAGTCGGGCGCGATTACCGACGCCAAGACCATGATCGCGCTGCTGCTGGTGGCGCGGCGGTTGGGGCGGTGATGATGCGGATCAACCTCGAACCGCACGCCAGCGCCGGGGACCTGGACGCCGTGCGGCGCGGACTGGCGGCGTATAACGTGGATCGCGTGGGCGCGGACGCCTGCTTCAATCCGCTGCACATCCTGGTACGCGATGACGCCGGATCGGTGATCGGCGGTCTGATCGGGGCGACGTACTGGGGTTGGCTGGTGGTCGAAATTCTGTGGCTGGACGAATCGATCCGGGGCCAGGGAACCGGCGGGCAACTGCTGGTGATGGCCGAAACCGAAGCGATCCGGCGCGGCTGTCACGCCGCTCACCTGGATACCATGAGTTTCCAGGCGCTCGATTTTTACCGGGACCGGGGCTATCATGTCTTCGGCCAGCTCGACGACCTGCCGCGCGGCCATACCCGGTATTTTCTGATGAAGGTGTTGGAAAAATAGCGCGCGACCTAAACCGCATCTTTGCGTACAATACTTACAGGCGACCAATACGCCTGTTACGTGCTGAAACCTGAAACCCTGCTGGCTGACGGCTGAACGCTGAGAGCTGAACGCTTAAAAATTGTTGCAAAAGGAATCCAGTCATGCCGAGCGATCCCTTGATTTCGAGGACCATCGGGAATTATACCATCATCAGCCGCCTGGGGCGGGGCGGTATGGCGACCGTCTACCGCGCCCGGCAGGTCAACATGCAGCGCGATGTGGCGCTCAAGGTCATGAGCGACGAACTGGCCGACGATCCGCAGTTCATCCAGCGGTTTGAGCGCGAAGCCCAGTTCATCGCCAAGCTGGAGCACCCGCGTATTCTGCCGGTCCACGATTTCGGCCACGAGGACGACGTGATTTACCTCGTGATGCGCCTGATCGAAGGCGATTCGCTTTATGACCGTCTGCTGGAAGGCCCGCTGTCGCTGGCGACTGCCGCACGCTATACCAACCAGATCGCGGAGGCGCTGGATTACGCGCACATGCAGGGCGTGATTCACCGCGACCTGAAGCCCAATAACGTACTGCTGGACGAATTGGACAACGTGTATTTGATGGATTTCGGGCTGGCGAAACTGATCGCGTCTTCCACGCACCTGACGCAGACCGGCGCGGTGCTCGGCACGCCGCAGTACATGGCTCCCGAACAGTGGCGCGGCGAGCCGGTAGACGCCCGCACCGATATTTATGCCCTGGGCGTGATCCTGTACGAGATGCTGGTAGGCCGCACGCCGTTCGAGTCCGATACGCCCTATACGCTGATGTACAAGCACATCAACGATGCGCCGCCGCCGCCGCGCGAGGTCCAGCCCGACCTGCCGGAAACGGTCAGCGAAGTGATCCTCAAGGCGCTGGCGAAAGATCGCAACGCCCGCTACAGTGCGGCGGGCGAACTGGCGCGCGCCCTGACGACGGTAGTGCAGGCCGCAGACATCGAAGGCGCGGACGGATTGGTCGCGCCGCCGCTGGTGGTGATACCGGAATCCGCGCCGGAGCCAGCGGCAGAAGCGCCTCACCCCCCGGCCCCCTCTCCATTGGATGGAGAGGGGGAGAAAGTGTCCAGGGCTGAAGCGGAAGCCGGATCGCCAGCGGTCGAAGCCGCCGAATCCGCTGATGCCGAACCTGTCGCCCAGGTGGAGGTCGCGCCGGTCCAGGCTGCGCCGGAAACAGGTAAACCGGACGTGGGAGCCGAAAAGGTCGTGCCGCCGCCCGCCGTGCCGGTTTTGGCCGTGCCGGAAGCGATCAAGCCGCCCCCACCGGCGATGATCCTGCCGCCGCCCGCGCTGGTCCCGCCAAAGGA
>JAFGTJ010000390.1 GCA_016934195.1 Anaerolineae bacterium
CATCTCCCCGCAAAGCGCCATCACACTGTCCGACTCGGCCAGCAGTGACGCGGTAAACATTCATATCAGGTACCGCACACCCGAACCTGAATTGCAAACCGGGGGGCGTATCGATCCCTTGACTCTGACCGATCCCGCCCGTTTTCAAAAACAGCGGACCATTGAACGACTGATCACAAAGGCGCAAGCGTGTATCAGCCCGGTTCACGGGCAAGCCTGGGCCGAATCCTGCCCGGATGCTGACACAACCGGGTGCATTACCCTGAAGCTTCCGCGCTGGCAGGGCACACTGCCAGACCGAAAGGACATATAAATCCGTGACTGACCGGCCCTGGCTGGAACGATTCAAATACGTCATTTTCGGGCTGATCGCTATCGCCATTGGCGCGGGATTGGTGTTCCTGCTGGCGCGGCGACCCGAACCCACCACAATCACCGTGATTCCGCCCGCGCCCACGCTAACACCTTCTATCACGCCGGTTCCTTCCAGGACTCCCACACCCGGCCCGTATACCGTGTATATTACCGGCGCGGTTGCCAACCCGGAAACGGTCGCGACGCTGGACTATGGCAGCCGTGTGCTGCACGCGCTCGAAGCGGCGGGCGGACCACAGACTAACGCCGACCTGGAACGGGTGAATCTGGCCCAGGTGCTCGAAGACGGCGATCAAATCCACGTTCCCACACGCAAACCAGGCAGCGATGATGCACCCACACCCGTGATCCGCGTGATCACGCCAACACCGGGATCATTGGTGGTATATGTGACCGGGGAAATCAATAAACCGGAGACTATCGCCAATCTGCCCATTGGCAGCCGGGTTCAGGACGCCATCGACGCCGCTGGCGGTCCGACCGGTAACGCCGACCTGGATCGCGTCAATCTCAGCCAGCTACTCAACGACGGCGATATGGTCTACGTCCCGCCGCTGGACGGGGACGCGATCTCGACGCCAACACCCAATCGCCCGCCGCTGGTCCACATCAATTCCGCGACCGTTGAGGAACTCGACGCGCTGCCGGGGATTGGCCCCTCGCTGGCCCAGGCCATCGTTGATTACCGGACGGAAAACGGACCGTTCCTCAACCTGGAAGACCTCGACAATGTGCCGGGAATTGGTCCCTCCAAGCTGGAAGCGATCCGTGATCTGGTGGTATTTGACTGAAACCAGCCGGAACTCGTTCTATTGTATGACCTGCATCGCCAGCACGTCCTGCCAGCGCCAGCCGACATACGGGCCAGTTTGCGGCATCCGAATATTGGTCAAAACGCGCTGCGGGTCCTGGCCGGTCGTCAACGGCACCACCCACAATTCAGCGCTGCTGCTGTCCAGTGGTTGGCGGATCACAAACAGGTGTTCCGCTCCGGCCCATGATACAGCTTTTTCCACCGCGCCCCCAGGCAGTTCCACCTGATGGGATTCGCCGTCCTGCAAGGCGAATACATACAAACCCTGCCCTTCCGCCATGCCGGATACCGTGTAGGCCATCCACGCACCGTTCGGTGCCCAGGCGAGATTGTGCGGGCGGGGAAATTGATCCGGTATCGACTGCCGGGTGCTTTGATCCAGGTCCAGAAACACCAGTTGATCGCGGTGAATGGCGAGCACCATCCCGCGCGCGCTGACCGGCCACGCCAAGCGTGTTCCCGCCGCAACGGAGTAACCCCGAAGTGGTTCGAGATGGTGTGCGGCGGCATCCACATAATAGAGTTCCGGTAAACTGCCGATGGCTCCGGCTTTGACATCCCATACCAGGAGCGCGTTGTCATCCTGAACCCAGGCGGCAGGCACTAACAGTACATCATCAGGCGCATCATTGCGCGTCAGCTCGACACGGAAACCGTTGGACGGATCGACGCGCCAGATACTTTGCTGATCGTGCGATGCGCCACTGCCCGGCAGCGGCTTCACCATTGAATAGGCGATCTGCTGCCCGTCACTGGTCCAGACCGGCCTGCCCCACGCGCATTCTTCCGCCGGAACCAATAAGCGGCTGGTCTGCGTGGCAATATCAAACACGTACAGTCCACCCTCACCATCGGTATACGCCAACCGCTGACCATCCGGCGACCAGGACCAATCTGCGCTGTCGTCCAGGTCCAGCCGGATATGCGCGCCCTGGTTCAGCGTTTCGATAATGTGCAGTGTGCGGCCCTGTTGCAGCGCCAACCACTGTCCATCGGGGGAAAATTGCAGATTGCGTGGGTCGATCATGTAAGACATATGCGACACGACTTCCACGTCACCTGCCGACAGCCGTAGAATCACCAGTCCGTCATCGGTCGAAGCCGCCACCACCGAGCGCGGCCCATTATAATCCTCGATCAGCCCCAGGTTACGCAGCGCGGCGGTATCACTTGGCGGCATCACCAACAGAAACGCCACTACGAACAGCGCCAGCAGCACCAGCGAGGACGTGCTGGGCATTAACTGCTGAAGACGGTACAAGAACGTGATGCGGCGGGGCGGTTTGCGCCACTCAGACGCAATGTGATCAAAACTCAACCGGGGACCAGGAGCAACTTCGTCCAGTTTCTGGAACAAACCGGACTTGATGCGCTGGCACGCGGCCCGGTATGCGGCCACTTTTGTACGGCAAACAGCACACTCGGTCAAATGCTGCCGGATGGCTTCTTCTTCGCCGGGCAGCAGTTGGCCGAGCACATATTCTTCAAGGGTCGGGTCGTCGTAATGCGACTGCTCTAGCGGATGGTTTCGCTTGCTAACCATCGAACCTGTTCTTCTCCCAACTGGACTCGTAGTTTTTCGATTGCTAAACGCAAGCGCGAACGCGCTGTATTGAGAGAGCAGTCCATGATCTCTCCCATTTCCTTATACGTGCAATCGGCATAAAATCGCAACACAATTGCCTCACGGAGCTTGGGACTCAGTTTATTGAGGGCTGAGAGCAGCCCGCCTTCGACTTCACGGCGCATGATGTGCGCCTCTGGACCCGGCTCATAATCACGAATCTGGTTTCCCATGCCCAACCATTGGGCCATCGAGATACTGGGCAAGACCTTGCGGCGGCGCTTATCCCGCGCGCGGCTGACCGTGATCGTATGCAGCCAGGTGCTAAAACTACTCAAATGCTCTTTATAACGATAAATATTGAGCAAAGCGTAAGTAAGCGCGTCTTGCGCAACTTCTTCGGCGTCAGCCGTATCCCCCAACAGACCTAACGCCAGCCGGTACGTGCGCAACTGGTACATGTCGAAGAGCAGCCTGGCGGCCCGCTCATCGCCTTCCTGAGCACGGCGAATCAGAGGAACATCGTCCATAGTCTTTTCCGGTTGTATGTGGTATTAATGATTGCCCTATAATTTGATACGTGAGTACAGACCAAATTGGTCACTCCAGATCGCCGAATTCCACACAAATTGTTATGAAATTGTCAAGAATGGGCGCGCATCATACACTACGCGCCCCTGTTTGATAACCGTTTGTGCCAGATTCACACCGAACCGGTAGCTCAAATGCTGGTACGCGGGCACATTCCAGATCACCAGATCGCCCTGTTTCCCGGTTTCCAGGCTGCCGACCTGTGTCCCACGCCCAACCGCATACGCCGCGTTAAGAGTCGCCGCCACAAGCGCCTGGGCTGGTGTCAAACGCATATACCGCGCCGCCAGCGCCATGACAAACTGCATATTTTCGCACCAGCCGGTGCCGGGATTGCAATCGGTCGCAATCGCCAGCGCCGCGCCCGCATCCAGAAACCGCTGCGCGGGCGTATACGCGGTATGCGCTAGACTGAACGGAGTCGGCGGCAACGCTACAGCTATTGTACCAGATTCGGCGATGGCCCGGATATCCTCATCGGGCGTGACCACCACATGATCGACCGATACCGCGCCCAGTTCCGCCGCCAGCCGTCCACCACCTAACGGCTCGAACTCGTCCACATGCGCCTTAAGCGCCAGTCCGTATCGCTGCGCGGCTTCCAAAATACGGCGGGTCTGGTCCAGACTGAACGCGCCCACCTCACAGAACACGTCACAAAACAACGTGCCCGGCCAGTGATCGGCCTGCCACGTCACCACCGTTGGCAGCATCTCGTTGATCACGAGGTCCACATAGCCGTCCGCATCCCCGGCAAATTCGGGTGGGATAGCGTGCGCGCCCAAAAACGTCGGGATCAGTTCGACCGGGTGTTCGGTATCCAGCAGCGCGATGGCGTTGAGCATAGCGATCTCGGTGGTAGTATCCAGGCCGTAGCCGGTCTTGCACTCGACCGTCGTGGCTCCCTGCGCCAGCATGAGATCAAGCCGCGCTTTGGACTGTTTCACCAGGACGGATAGATTGGCGGCACGAGTATCCTGCACGGTGCGGTTGATCCCACCGCCCGCCGCCATAATTTCCTGGTAGGTGGCTCCGGCGATGCGCTGCTCAAACTCCCCGGCGCGATCCCCGGCCCAGATCAGATGCGTGTGCGGATCGACCAATCCCGGCGTGACGAGTTTGCCCCCGGCATCCAACACCAGGGCGGCATCATAGGCGTCTCGTAACGCGGCGTCCGGTCCCACCGCAACGATCACGCCGTCATGCACCGCGACGGCGGCCTGATTCAGCAGGCCCAGGTCCCCCAGGTTATGCCCGCGCTGCGGCCCGCCATCATGGGCTGGAACGGTGCATAACTGGCCGATATTGTGAACAAGCAGATCAATTTGTGAGGTCATGGTAGTATTCAATCAAGTTTATTCAAGTCTATTTGGGCGGAAGATTCAGCAAAAGGATCGAACGTACATGCATATTGACATTTTAACCCTTTTCCCGGAAATGTTCGACGGTCCGCTGACGGAAAGCATTTTGAAGCGCGCCCAGGAAAATGAACTGCTCACCATCCGGCGGCACAATATCCGCGATTATACGACCGGCAAACACCACACAGTCGATGATACGCCGTATGGCGGTGGTGGCGGCATGGTCATGATGGCCGAACCGCTGGTTACAGCAGTTGAGGGCGTGCGCGGCGACGATCCACAGGTTCCCGTGATTCTGCTCACGCCGCAGGGACGCACATTGACCCAAAAAGTTGTTCAGGAACTCGCCGCCTACCCGCGCCTGATCCTGGTTTGCGGGCGTTACGAAGGCGTGGACGAACGAGTCCGGCAATCGGTCATCACGGACGAGATCAGCATCGGCGATTACGTGTTGACCGGCGGCGAATTGGCGGCGATGGTGATCGTGGATGCGGTGGCGCGGTTGATTCCGGGAGTCTTGGGCGCACGTTGGGGCGCGGAAGAAGACTCGCACGCAATGGGATTGTTGGAGTACCCACATTACACGCGCCCGCCGGTTTTCCGCGAGCAGGCCGTACCGGACGCACTGCTAAGCGGCGATCACGGCGGCATTGAACGCTGGCGGCGGCGCGAAGCGATCCGGCGCACCTGGCAGCGCCGCCCCGATATGCTGCTGACTGCCAATCTCAGCGAGGATGAGCGCTGGTTCCTGGCCGATCTCGCGGAAGCCGACGCGCCGCCACCGGGTTAGATTTCTGGGCGCGGCAAGCAGCACCCCTACCTGTGATCTTAATCGCACACGGGGACTGAAGATCAATAAATCAATACATAACCTTGACCGACCTTATGCCCTATGATATGCTCTACTCATCACAAAAGCGTTGACGGAAACGAGTACGCTCTGTAAACGTCGATCAGCGAGCCGGGAATGGTGGGAGCCGGGCACGACCATTGAGCGGAAAATCCTTCCTGAGCCGCAAGCTGAAGCATCGATAAACCTAAAAGATGTGTGTAAGCTGAGCCGGATTGGTCGCCGTTACCCCGACCTTGCCATAAGATTGTGGCAACAGAGTGCTTTGCCCTGCCGGGCAGAGAATAAGGGTGGTACCGCGAGAGTGTGCAGCTCCCGTCCCTTGCTATTGGGATGGGAGCTTTTTGTTTAGTGTGAATAGTGGGGAATAATAACGGGGTCTATGAATAATCAGGATATCATGATCCGGCGCGTGGAAGCACGCGATGAACAGGCGATAGCGCAGTTATGGCAAGCGCTGACCGATTACCATGTGGCGCTTGATCCGCGCCTGCCCGGAGCGACTCCCGGCGCGGCGGACCGTTACGCGCAGCGTTTAATCGAGCGGCGCAACGATCCGTTTACGCGCGCGTTCGTGGCGGAAACAGGCGGGCAGGTGATCGGTTATGTGCTGGGCGCGGTGGTGAACCTGCACCCGGACCTGTTCGAGCATGTGGACGTGGGTTTCATCGCCGACATTTTCGTCGATCCGGCCTGCCGGCGGCAGGGCATCGCGCGGCGGCTGGTCCATACCATTAATGCGTGGTTTGCCCAACAGAACGTCACACATACCGAATGGCAGGTTGCCGCCGCCAATCCCGACGGTATCCGGTTCTGGGAGTCGGTGGGCGGCAGCGCGATTATGAACCGGATGCGTATGGACGTAAACGGTAAGGTATAAAGATGAACCTGGCACAGCTTACAAACTGGCTCGGACCGGGCCACACCCGGCTGCTGGTGACGCTGCTGGTCGGCGTCGGATTGGGCAGCCTGGGATTACAGGTCGCCTTTGCCGGTGAGGACTGGGTATTGACCGTCCAACTGGCGCTGGTATGGCTGCTGTTCGTCGCGCTGGCGGTAATTCTCGGATCGCGCCTGCCCCGGTTAGGACGGCGGCGGCTGGTAATCGGGTTAGGGCCGGGATTGGTGCTGCTCGGCCTGGGCGTATTGCTGCCGGACATGGTGCTGTTTTTCGGCGGCGCGGGCCTGGGTTGGATGATGGCGGCGCAGTTTGTGCTGCGGGGCCGCGTCAGGATGGAATACCAGACCGCGATCCGGCATTTACGCCAGGGCGAGTATAAGGAAGCGGTCGCCGTCATGGACACGTTGATCAAGGCCGAGCCGGATACACCGGAGCATTACCGCTTCCGCGCCGAATTGTCCCGGCTGTCGGGACGGTTGGACCGGGCTATCGCGGATTACAAGCGTGTAGTCGAGCTGGAACCGGACGCAGCGGTCGGGTATACCGGGTTGGCGGAAGTCCACGCGCAGCAGGCAGATTATGGCGGGGCGCGCGCGTATGCGTTACAGGCATTGGAACGCGAGCCGCGCAGTTGGTTGGCGGCCTATAACCTGGGGCTGATCGAGGATCGCCTGGGCTATGCGGAAGAAGCGGTCAAACACCTGGATATGGCGCTCGCCGCAAACATGCCGCACCGTCGTTATCACCTGATGGCCCGGTTCTGGCGAATACGCAACCTGTCCCGGCTGGATCGCATGGACGACGCGCAGCAGCAGCTTGATACCATGCGCCGCTACGCCGCCGGGGTGCAAGACTGGCTGATAATTTTCGAGAACGCACAGGCCGCACCGCTGCGGGGCATGTTGGAAGCCGACGTCCAATCAGCCCAAAAACTCTTGGACGGTACGATATCGCCGGATATGTTAGGCTAGACACATCGTTGAGTCGGGCTGTTGAGCCAGACACATGTTGGGCTAACAAGGAGTAGAGCATGTCCGAAAACCAGTATGCAGGGCAGGACGACGAAGTGGTAGGGCGCGCACTGTGGCAGCGCACAATGGTTCGTCTCGTGATCGGGCTGGTGATTATTGCCGTGATCGCAATTGTGATCGGCGGGATTGTGTATCTCTCTTATCGTTCCAGTCGCGGCGAGCCGATCAAGGTCAAAGTGTATCCCGGCGCGCAGGAGATATCGAATGAGAAGATATCGGACGGTTACGACCACCAGCAGTATGTTTCAACCGATCCGGTGGAACAGATCGAGGTCTTTTACGGCAGCCAGGACGATATGAACTGCACCCGTCAGTACGACTACAGCCGGGACCCGGCGGAATACCAGTTCACAAGTTGTATCATCGATAAGTCATCACTGGATATGACGCAGTACACCAGCGTCGTGATCCAGCCCGTGCATGACGAATCCGGCAACCTGACCGGGCAGGTCGTGATCGACGTCAAACGGTACTGGGAGGGCTAGCGCATGTCCGAGGAGACGGCGGAACGCAAAAAACGGCGGGTGCCGTCGGGCGTGGTGCTGGTGGTGATGGTAGCAGGCATGATCCTGGCCGCCCTCATTCTTGTGCGAGTGGCGGGGCCGTTGTACGGCCTGCTGTTCCCGGCCAAAATGCCCATACCGGAGGGTGCGGATCAGATCGAGCACCAGAGGCCGGACAAAGGGGCCGAATACTGGATCTACCGCACAACCATGACCGGGGCCGAGGTCGCGGCGTTTTACGAGCAAGAAGGGGGCAAATGCCAGTATACGCCCCATGACAACCCGTCCGATCAGACTGATTCATCCAATTCGGCGGCTCCGGCGACTCCGGCAGCAAGCGTGTCTTACAGCGTGGCTCACTGCGCAGGCAAGAAAGAAAGCGGCGGGATCGGCCTCGGTTGGGAAGTCTACATTCACGAAGGGTACTCGGAAGCCGAAGGGCCAACCATCTTTCGGATTTACAAGTACAGCGAAATTGATTGAAAGAACATTGCAGCAGATTGACAGGAGTTGGTATGTTCAAACCGGTAACACCCCAGGTTGATATCACCGCGCTGGAGGAGGAGCAACTCACCTTCTGGCGTGATAAGAACATCTTTCACCGTTCGATGGATGAGCGCAAAGGCGGCCCTGATTACGTATTTTTCGAAGGACCACCGACGGCCAACGGTAAACCCGGTATTCATCATGTGTTAGCGCGCGTCTTCAAGGATATGTTCCCGCGCTACCACACCATGAAGGGTGAGTACGTGCTGCGCAAAGGCGGGTGGGATACGCACGGCCTGCCGGTCGAGATCGAGGTCGAAAAGGAACTCGGCATCAAACACAAACACGAGATCGAAGAATACGGCATCGCGGAATTCAACAAAAAGTGCCGCGACAGCGTATTTCGCTACATCCAGGAATGGGAACGGCTGACCGAACGGATCGCCTTCTGGGTGGACCTGGACGAAGCTTACGTGACGTACAAGAACGAATACATCCAGAGCGTGTGGTGGATTCTGCGCCAGTTCTGGGATAAAGACCTGCTGTACCAGGGCTACAAAGTGGTGCCTTACTGCGCACGCTGCGGCACGCCGCTGAGCAGCCACGAAGTGGCCCAGGGCTACGAAGAGGTAGCCGATCCGAGTGTGTTTGTCCGGTTCGCGGTGCAGGATCAGCCCGGTGTGTACTTTCTGGTATGGACTACCACGCCCTGGACGCTGCCCGGCAACGCGGCGCTGGCCGTTAACCGCCGCGAAACTTACGTCATGGTCGAAGGACCGGGCCAGGACGGTGAAGGCACCGAACGCCTGATCCTGGCGCGGGCGCTGCTGGCAAAAGCGCTCAAACACCCGGATCAATACACCGTCGTGCAGGAAATGAAGGGCGAAGCCCTGCTCGGTCAGCGTTACGAACCGCTGTACAAATTCCTGCCGCTTGAGGAAGATCACGCCTACGTGCTGCACGGCGATTTCGTCAGCATGGAGGACGGCTCCGGGATTGTGCATATCGCGCCCGCCTTCGGCCAGGACGACATGGAAGTTGGGCGAGAATACAACCTGCCCGTGATCCAGACCGTCGCGCCGGATGGCACGTTCATCGCGGAAGTCGAACCCTGGGCCGGAATGTGGGTCAAGGACGCGGACAAGCTGATCAAAAAGGAACTCACGTCGCGCGGCCTGCTCTACAAGGCCGAGCAATACGTTCACAACTACCCGTTCTGCTGGCGCTGTAAGACGCCGCTGCTGTATTACGCCCGTGAAACGTGGTACATCGCTTCAACGCGCTACCGCCAGACCATGATCGACCTGAATCAGACCGTAAACTGGGTCCCGTCTCACATCAAGGACGGACGGTTCGGAAACTGGTTGGACGATTTGCGCGACTGGGCGTTGGGCCGCGAACGTTACTGGGGCACGCCGCTCCCGGTCTGGACCTGCGATAATGATGACTGCGATCACCAGCACTGCATCGGCAGCGTCGAGGAACTGGGCAAACTGAGCGGACGGGACCTCTCGGAACTGGACCTGCACCGGCCCTATGTGGATGAGGTGACATTTCCCTGCCCGAAATGCGGCGGGACCATGCGCCGCGTCCCGGAACTGATCGACGTGTGGTTCGACAGCGGCGCGATGGGTGTGGCCCAGTGGGGCTACCCATTCAAGAATCAGGCCATGTTCGAGCAGCAGTTCCCGGCGGACTACATCTGTGAAGCGGTCGATCAGACACGCGGCTGGTTCTTCAGCCAACACGCCATCGCCGCGATGTTGTTCGAGAACGTTAACTTCAAGAACTGCATCTCACTGGGACATATCCTGGATGGCGACGGACGCAAGATGTCAAAAAGCCTGGGCAATATCATCGATCCTTGGACCGTGCTGGAAAAATATGGGGCCGACGCGACCCGCTGGTACATGTACACCGCCGGACCCCCCGGTGAACCGCGCCGTTTCTCGGTCGAACTGGTGGGCGAAGCCGTGCGCAACTTCTACCTGACGCTGTGGAACGTGTACAGTTTCTTCGTGACCTACGCCAACCTGGATAACTTCGATCCCACCCAGGAGCCGGTCCCGGTGGCGGAACGCGATCCGCTGGACCGGTGGGTGCTGAGTGAACTGCACAGTCTGACGCGCGAGGTGACACAGGCGTTTGAAACTTACGACGTGCCGCACGCTACCCGGCCCACCCAGGATTTTGTGGACAGTCTGAGCAACTGGTATCTGCGCCGGTCGCGCCGCCGCTTCTGGAAATCCGGGAGCGACACGGACAAGCTGGCCGCTTACCAGACGTTGTATGAATGCCTGGTGATGGTATCCAAGCTGCTCGCGCCGACCATGCCGTTTCTGTCGGAAGCGATCTACCGGAATCTGGTAACGGGCGCGCATGACGACCAGCCGGACAGCGTACACCTGGCGCTGTGGCCCACTTACGACAAAGCGCTGATCGACGACAAACTGATGGGCGATATGCGTCTGGCGCAAAAACTGGTCAGTCTGGGCCATGCCGCCCGCAACAGTGCCAATCTCAAGGTCCGCCAACCGCTGGCCGAAGCCGTGTTCGTGGTGAAATACAGCGCGGAAATGGACATAGTGAGCGCATTGGCCGGAACGGTGGCCGAAGAACTGAACGTCAAAGCCGTGCGCGTGGCGGAATCGGCGGAAGCCATGACCGCGTACAGCCTGAACCCGCTGCCGCAGGTGTTGGGCCGGGCGCTGAAGGGCGACTTTCCGAAGGTGCAAAAGGCGCTGCGCGAAGGCGATCCGGCAGACGTGGAACGCTGGGCCAAAATACTGCTCGGCGGCCAGCCGATCACGGTTGAGGTAGACGGTCAGAGCTATACGATCATGCCGGAACAATGCGAGGTGCAGCAGTCGGCGGCGGAAGGGTACGCCGTAGCGGAAGATTACGGGTACGTCGCGGCGCTATCTACCACGCTAACCGAGGAACTGGTCCAGGAAGGGCTGACACGCGAATTCGTGCGGCGCGTCCAGACGCTCCGCAAGGAAGCCGACTTCGATATCAGCGACCATATCACCGTATCCTACCAGGCCAGCGACCGTCTCGCCGCCGCTGTAGCGATGTTTGCCGACTACGTGCAGCGCGAAACACTGGCCGATACCCTGGCAGTGGGCGCGCCGGTCGATGGCGCGCGCAGTGGCGCATTCGAGTTCGACGACGAAACCGTCACTATTGGCGTGTGCCGCGTATAAGACAATTGTGCGGGGGCGGGCGAGAGTTCGCCCTCGCGTATTTTTGCTGGCAACTGACCCGTTGGCTACAATAGCAGTCTACACTAACGGTCCTCAAACTTATTATGATTTCCGTTGAGGAACTTCAGGGGTACAACCATGACGACAACCAAGCAGGAGTTATACAGCGTGCTGCTTCAACTGCGCGAGACATACCAGGCCAAACTGGAACAGATGGAGGAGACCAACGCAAACGCCATTGACACCAACGGCACCGGCTATACCAATCATCAAGCAGATGACGCCACGTTGGTATATGACCAGACCGTAGATGCTTCGACCTTCAAGAGTGTCAAAACGCGGCTGCGCCAGATCGAAGACGCGGTAACCCGCCACGAGGCCGGTTCGTATGGTGAGTGCGAAAACTGCGGGCGCGAGATCGACATCGCCCGGTTAGAGGCCATTCCGTATACGTCGCTGTGCCTGCGCTGCGCCGAAACCCGCGATTATCGCGCCGGGATGTGATCACCGTGCCTGAGCAACCTGAGAAACCCCGTCTCCGCCACTGGCTGTTTTTGCTGCTGGTCGTGATTTGTACCATTGTGGTCGATCAGATCACCAAAGCCTACGTTGCCGCCCATCTCGATCCCTACGAATCATGGATGCCGCTGAGTTTCATCGAGCCGGTTTTCCGCCTGACGCATATTCATAATACCGGCGCGGCGTTTGGACTCTTTCCCGATGGTGGAATGGTTTTCATCGTGATCGCGGTTGTGGTATCCGCCGTTATCATGTACTATCACCGCGAACTGCCCGCGAATGCGTGGTTGGTCCGGCTGGCGTTGGGGTTACAGTTGGGCGGCGCGCTGGGCAACGTGGTAGACCGGCTGCGCCAGGGTTACGTGGTGGATTTTTTCAACGTCGAGTTGTGGCCGGTCTTTAATGTGGCCGATAGCTGCATTGTGCTTGGCGTGGCGCTGCTGGCCTTTGAGATGTTGCGCGAAGAATGGCGCGCGAACCGGCAAAAACAGTCTGAAGATAACGGCGAAGCCCCGCCCGACGCTTCCGAGGAAGTGTATAGTTAAAAAACCGGGACGGATGAACCAACCACCCGCCCCAGTAACGTATCAGTTTAAGCTGGTGACGCTTACCAGGCGTAAGCCTCCGGTGCCGCCCCACCTGGCCCTGGCCAGATTTCGTCCAGTTTCTCCAACTGTTCGTCCGAGAATTTGATCTCTAACGCGCGCACGCTGCCGGTCAACTGATCCATCGTGCGCGGCCCAATGATCGGCGCGGTAATGGCGGGTTGGTGGATTAACCACGCCAACGCAACGTCGGCGGGCTGTTCGCCCAGGTCCTTGCAGAACGCCTCGTACTTTTCTAACTGCGGGCGCAGCTTTTCGATCCGTTCCTGAACGTGATCGGCCATACGCCGCCCTTCGCTGACCTTTTGCAGTGCGCCGCCCAGAATACCGCCTGCCAGTGGACTCCAGGGGATCACGCCCAGGCCATATTCCAGCGACGCCGGGAGCACTTCAAGCTCGACCGAACGTTCCGCCAGGTTGTAGAGGCTCTGTTCCGATACCAGCCCCATGAAATGCCGCTGTTTGGCGGCTTCGTTGGCCCGCGCGATGTGCCATCCGGCAAAATTACTGCTGCCCACGTAAATGACTTTGCCCTCTTGTACCAACTGTTCCATCGCCTGCCAGATTTCTTCCCAGGGCGTGCTGCGGTCGATGTGGTGCATCTGGTACAGGTCGATGTAGTCGGTTTGCAGGCGCTTCAAGCTACCCTCAACGGCGCGCTTGATGTGCAGCGCCGACAGCTTGGACTCATTCGGCCAATCGCCCATCTGCCCATACACTTTGGTCGCCAGCACAACTTTTTCGCGCCGACTGCCGCCTTGCGCCCACCAGCGGCCAACGATCTGTTCGGTGACGCCTTCGCCCTTTTTCCAGCCGTAGACGTTGGCAGTATCGAAAAAGTTGATACCCATGTCCAGGGCCTTGTCCATCACGGTGTAGCTGTTTTCTTCGGACGTTTGCGGCCCAAAGTTCATCGTGCCCAGGCACAAACGGCTCACTTGCAGCCCAGTGCGGCCCAGAGATGTGTATTCCATCGCGTATTCTCCTTGAAAAATCAAAGTGCTCTATGATGGAAACTTAACAGAAACCCAATCCGCGCTGCCATACTAGAGACGGTTTCTGATGCAATTATTATGCGGTGTGTTAGAATTGCTTCAAATATTTGTTGCCGAGTAACGGTTGTTAGTTGTTGGCTTTTAGTGATTGGGTTGAGCAAACTGATCAGCACCAGCCCACACTCATCACCAACTAAAAACCAATAACCAATGACCAATAACTTTTTTGGGAGACAACCTCATGTCGCGTTTAATCCGTGCGCCGCGTGGCCCCGAAATAAGCTGCAAAGGGTGGCTGCAAGAAGCGGCCCTGCGTATGTTAATGAACAACCTGGACCCTGATGTCGCCAGGGACCCCGATAACCTGATCGTGTATGGGGGACGGGGCCGCGCCGCGCGCAACTGGGAATCCTTCGATGCGATTATCGCGGCCCTGCGCGCCCTGGAAAACGACGAAACGCTGATGGTCCAGTCCGGCAAGCCAGTGGCCGTGTTTAAATCGCACCCGGACGCACCGCGCGTCCTGATCGCCAACTCGAATCTGGTCCCGCACTGGGCCACCCAGGAACATTTCAACGAACTGGAACGCCAGGGCCTGATCATGTACGGCCAGATGACCGCCGGATCGTGGATTTATATCGGCACGCAGGGCATTTTGCAGGGGACCTATGAAACGCTCGGCTCCCTGGCCCGCCAGGAAGGATGGGGCAGTCTCAGGGGCAAACTGGTCCTGACGGCGGGATTGGGTGAGATGGGCGGCGCGCAGCCGCTCGCGGTCACGATGAACGAAGGCGTAGCCCTGATCGTGGAATGTGATCCGCACATGGCCGAGCGTCGCCTGAGAATGCGCTACGTGGACGAGGTGCAGACCGATCTGTCCGCCGCGCTAGAACGGGTATCGGCAGCCAAAGATCGGGGCGAGGCGCTGTCAGTAGGATTGATCGGCAATGCGGGCGATGTATTTCCCCAACTGGTTGAACTGGGCGTCGTGCCCGATGTCGTCACCGACCAGACGTCCGCCCACGATCCGCTGTCCTACGTGCCGAACGGCATGACGTTTGAGGAAGCGCTCAAACTGCGCGAAAAGGACCCAACGGAATACCAACGGCGAGCGCAGCAAACGATGGCCGTTCACTGCCAGGCGATGGTGGATTTCCAGACGCGAGGATCGGTAGTGTTCGATTACGGTAACAACCTGCGCCAGCAAGCCTACGACCAGGGTGTCGCCGCCGCCTTCGATTATCCCGGCTTCGTGCCCGCCTATATTCGCCCGCTGTTCTGCGAGGGCAAAGGGCCGTTCCGGTGGGTGGCACTCTCCGGCGATCCACAAGACATTTACCGCACCGATCAGGCCATTCTGGACCTGTTCCCCCAGGATGAGCACCTCGCCCGCTGGATCAAACTGGCGCAGCGCGACGTGGCGTTTCAGGGATTACCCGCCCGCATTTGCTGGCTCGGTTACGGTGAGCGAGCCAAAGCCGGACTCGCATTCAACGATCTGGTCGCATCGGGCGCAGTACATGCGCCGATTGTGATTGGTCGCGATCACCTGGACGCCGGGTCGGTCGCTTCGCCCAACCGCGAAACCGAAGCGATGCGGGACGGGACCGACGCCGTATCGGATTGGGCGATCCTCAATGCGCTGATCAATGCAGTGGGCGGGGCAACGTGGGTCAGTTTCCATCACGGCGGCGGCGTGGGGATCGGGTACAGCCAGCACGCGGGGCAGGTCATTGTGGCCGACGGCACATCCGAAGCGGCGCGGCGGTTGGAACGGGTACTCACGACCGATCCGGGTATGGGTATTGCCCGGCACGCCGACGCGGGATATCCTGAAGCAATCGCGGCGGCGCGCCAGCACGGAGTCAATATTCCCATGCTGGACACCCAATAAGGTACCAGTCAAAATAGGGTATGTGCGCCGCTTGTGCTCAAAAAACGGTAGGGTTATACTTTAGGTGGTCCTTGCGTCGCGGGAGACATGTATGGTAAGAGAGTATCGTAGTGAAACCCTGGAGCGAACCCTTCGGACACTGCATAGTGCGGTGCCCGGCATTATTGCCTCGGTGATCGTCAACATTGATGGGCTGCTGGTGTCAGCCTATCCACCGGGCGATGAGGAAAATTACGAGGAGAATCCCACCAGCAGCCCCCAGGTGGCGGCGATGGCGGCTACATTGATCGGGTTGGCCGAGCGCACGTTGGGGCGGCTGGCTCAGGGATCGCTTGAACGCCTGCTGATGGAAGGCGAAGAAGGCATTATGGTCGTTTACCCGGCAGGCCGGGCAGCATTGGCTGTTCTGGTGGAAAAAGACACAAAAATGGGAAGGGTGCTCTACGCAGCATCACACGCCCGCAATGATGTGATCCAAATTCTGGGGGGATAGCAAGCATATCCCCCAACCGCTTCACGAAACAGAACAGCGCGGCTGACAGAACTGGCTGGCACAGCTATCAGTCGCGCTTTTCTTCGTTATTATTGCCGTTATTGCCAGACAAGTCGGGCGGCGTTTTCGGTTTCGCCTGCTCTGAAGCTTCCTTCTGAATTGATGCAGGCGCTTCCGGTTCCTTTGATTCGGGCGCTGTGGGTGCCGCCGCTTTAGTAGGCGGCGCTTTTTCTGCTGGCGGTGTGACAGGCTTCTTTGCTTCTGTCTCAGTCTGCGGCTCAGCAGGTACCAATTTGTCTGCTGGTGTGGGTTGATCTGGCTTCAAGGGTAAACCGACAACTTCAGCCGGTTTAGCCTTTACCGTTGCTACCCCCGCGCCACCACCCGAAAGTTGATCGGTTTTGTTCAGGTCTGCCGTCGGTGATTTAGCACCCCCCGGCTTTTTTTGCCGCGTGTCGGTTAACTCAGTATCAATCGTCACCTTCTCCGGTGCTTCAACCGGAGCAGCGGGCACATCCTGTAGAACCGTTTCAAAGTAGACATGAATCGTCATCTGGCCGAGGCGAAGCTCGTCACCATCATGCAGGGGATAAGGACGGTGAGCATTCAACCGCTGACCGTTTAAAAAAGTGCCGTTGCTGCTGCCCAGGTCCCACACCGCCAGCGCAGGACCATCTGCATGGCGGATCGCAGCATGGCGGCGGCTGACGCCCATCCGGTACCCGGCAAAAGGAGTGAGATCAACATTCGGCATGGCACCTGTCGCGGGATCGCGGCGACCGAAAATGGTTTCGTCTTCTGGCTTGAACAGGATCGGATCAGAACTACCTTCAATATCCAGGCGCAGCGAAGCCCCCTCAACAAAGGTCATTTCCCCCTGGACTTTGGTATCCGTGATTACACTTTCATCGACACCCAACAGGCTTTTTTCTTCTTCTGTCGATGAGTCCAGAGACTTGGTATCTAAGGGCATCTTGCCGATCAAGCTCGCGCCACAGTTTTCACAGAAAACCACACCGGCTCGGTTTCGATGACCGCAGTTTGAACATTGTTGCATTCAACACCCCCTGCCGTGACGCATCTCAATAAAACCTCTATTATCTTAAGCCACATTGAGTAGAAAAGCTAGTCCGACTAACGCTCTAAAGATTATAGTATAGTTAAAATCGGATCAGGGCGAATATTTGAACCAGACGCATGGTTTGGCAGTATACTTAGATAGCGTCGAATGGAGATGTTTTATGTCCGATCTTAACCCAAACCCGCCCGATGGTGAACTCATCAACCGTCTGCAAGCAACCGATCTCGATGCTCTGGGGATATTGTTTGAACGATATCGCGCGCGCGTCTACCGTACCGCACTGGCGATTGTTCGTGACTCAGCCGTCGCTGAGGATATTCTACAGGATTGTTTCCTAAAGGTCTATGCGAATGCGGGACGGATTGATACCGAACGTCCGCTTGCACCCTGGTTATACCGGGTGACCGTCAACCTGAGCTACACCTGGTTGTCGCGCGGCAAAAACCGGCGCACCTCTTTGGATAACGTCATTGATCGTCTGGTCAGCCCAATGAAACAAGCCCCTGATCAACTCACCGAACAAACTGAACTGCGCCAGAATGTGCGCAAAGCCATTGGCGATTTGAACATTGATCAACGAGTCGTGGTGGTATTGTACTATTTGAATGGCCTGGGCCTACAAGAAATCGCGGAGATTCTCGATTTGCCGGTGGGTACTGTCAAATCGCGCTTATATTATGCGCGTGAAAACCTGCGCGGCACACTCGGTCAGAATATGATATGGCTTCCTGAGGTAGCTCATGGGTATCTTTAGAACGTTTAGGGCTGCGGTGTCGTTCTTGTACTACACTCCCGCCGCCTCCGATTCTGATTTAGATCGCTGGATTCGTGATGCGCTGTTGGAAGATGCAGTAGCGCAACCCCCCACCGGGGCATGGGAACGTCTGCGTCAGGCAATCACCGATTCCCAACGTTATGGAATGTGGATATTGGACGAACCGCTGCGCGATCCCCCTGAATCCACGCCCGCCATGTTATCCCGTTACCAGTTTCATCGCGCATTGCGTCTCTACGATGATGCCCGGCACAATTCCCGCCGCGAAGTGCGCGAGGTGGTGTGGAATAACGTGATGCCGATGTTCTTCACATTGGTTCATCTCTAGCCGCATTTTCTCAA